>JAQCAK010000113.1 GCA_027621895.1 Pseudomonadota bacterium
CGCGCTGGAGGCGGCGTAGAGGATCGTATTATCCCGGTTGAACCCGAACATCGAACTGTTCAGAGCATCCTCTGCAGCGATGTCCATCAGCACTGACTGTTCTTTATCCAGGCGAACCACCTGGAGCCCGCCCCCTGCCAGAGGTTTCAGCGCCAGCCTGGGTTGGAGGTCATTGTCCGCCATCCAGCCAATAAACCCCGGGTTCTGCTGCAGAAGCGTCATTTCGCCTGTACTGATGGAGACCTCGTAGAGATCGAACAGCTGGGGATCCCGTTCGTTCAGTCCTACCAGTACCGAGTCGGGCTTCACCGGACTTAAAGATTCGATGGTGGCTCTTGCGCCCTCCATGACCGGTGTCAGGTCATTTACCTCGCCGGTGCTGATGTCGACGGCGTAGACGTGCAGGTTCTCGTTACCACCCTGGTCCTGGGTGTAGAGCACATGCTTGTTGGAGTAGGCCCAGTAGTGCACGGGTATCCCGCGACCAGTATCGGCGGTGATGGCCCTGGCGTCGTCAGGCCTGTCTGCAGGTGCGACCCAGATGTTCATGACACCGTCGAGGGGTGCCAGCCAGCTCAGCCATTTGCCATCCGGGCTGATTCGCCCCTGGAACCGGGTTGGATTGCCAAACAGGGCGCCCCGGTCGATCAGGGCGACTGGCGCCCTCTCCTCGGCGGCAGCGGGTTCTGTCGTCGATTGCGTTGGGGTGTTCTCGCTGCATGCGGTGAGCATGAGCAGGCTGAATAGAGCAATGAATCGAACCATGTTGAGACCGGAAATCTGAAAAGACCCTGAATTGTAGCATTCCTGGGCAACGTGTTAATGAGTGGCAGGTGGATTAGAATCCGGAGTAAGCAGTTGATTTAATCAGGAGATACGGATGAAAGCAGCAGTACTGAGAGCGCTGAATGAGCCTCTGGAAATCAGGGACGATATCAAGCTCGTGGACCTGGGTGACAATGAAGTCCATGTAAAGATCGTCTCGAGTGGTGTCTGCCATTCGGATCTGTCTGCACAGAACGGTACGATTCCCACGCCCTTTCCCAGTGTGCTGGGTCATGAAGGCGCGGGTATTATCCTGGAGGTTGGCGATGCGGTTCGCGGCGTGAAAGCCGGGGACAAGGTCATCATTTCGTTTGTACCCGCCTGCAACCACTGTAACCCCTGCCTGCGCGGACAGTCATACCTGTGTGATGACGCGGTCCCCATGATGATGACGCCTCACTTTCTAATCGACGGCACACCCGTCCACGGGTTTACAGGCTGTGGGACCTTCTCGGAAGAGTTGATCGTGCCCGCGTCGGCAGTGGTCAAGGTTGATGATGACATTCCGCTGGAGATCGTGTCGCTCATCGGCTGTGGTGTGACCACGGGTGTCGGTGCGGCAATCAATTCGGCGAAAGTGACACCGGGGAGTTCGGTCGTGGTGTTTGGCTGCGGTGGTGTCGGCATCTCTGCCATCCAGGGTGCCAGGATTGCCGGCGCTGCGGAGATTCTCGCGGTTGACATGGTGGATTCAAAACTCGAGATGGCCAAGCACTTCGGCGCTACTCATGTCTGCACGCCGGATCACCTGGAAGATATGAAAGCTCAGATTACCGGCGGAGAGGGTTTTGACTTCGCGATCGAATGCATTGGCAACCCCGTCACGATACGGGCAACCTATGACGCCGCGAGGCGTGGCGGTACGGCGACCATTGTTGGTGTGGGGCGTATGGAGCAGATGGTTCAGTTCTCTGCGTTTGAACTGTTCTTTGCAGACAAGCAGCTCAAAGGGTCCATGTATGGCGGTTCAAACGTCCGCGTGTTCATGCCGCAGCTGCTGAGACTCTGGAAGCAGGACAAACTGGACCTGGAATCCATGGTCAGTCAGCGTATGGAAGTCGATAACGTCAACGAGGCATTCCGTGCCATGGAAGCCGGTGAGGTGATTCGTACGGTGCTGGATTTTAAATAGGTGCGGTCTCTGCCAGGGCTGATGCTATGTCGCGTCAGCCCTGCTGTTCCCGGCGGGGGCGTCAGCCTGCGGCTTCCTCGCTGACGAATCCCGGCCAGCGATCCATATACTCAATGAACGATGGGGAAAGCCCTTCATCCTTCAGATAGTTCCTGGTGACTGGCAACGCCACGGTTTCAAACTGCGGGTTGGCTTCATAGCGCTGCGGGAAGTCGTGATGAAGAATGGCCGCCCGTCCCAGCATCACCCAGTCCAGTCCTCCGGCCATGGCCCTGGCGACCGATTCCGGATCTCGAAGGTTGCCGGCCGCGCCCAGGCGGGTTTCACCACGTTCCAGTTCTGCGAAATGTGCCAGCAATGACTTGCCCTTGAACGCTTCTTCCTCGGGTTCCTTGAAACAATCCCAGAGGGACATGTCCAGGTAGTCGATTTTGCCACCCTGCATCAGGGTTGCCGCCATCTCCATGGCCTCCGACATGCGAATGCCGAATCGTTCCGGGGACAGCCTGACACCCAGGGTAAAGTCCGGTCGGCAGGCGGACCGGATGCCATCGATGATCTCGAACAGGAGACGATAGCGGTTTTCCAGTGATCCGCCGTACTCGTCATCGCGAAGATTGATTTCATCACTGAAGAACTGGCACAGCAGGTAACCGTGAGCACCGTGAAGTTCCACGCCATCGAGTCCCGCCTGATCGCAGCGAACCGCTGCTGCAATAAAGTCATCCCGGGTACGGGTGACTTCATCGTGGCTGAGTGCACGGGCTCCGAACTCCTCATTGTCGGATGGACACAGTGGTGCCTCGCCGATGATTTTTGCAGGTGAGCGCATGCCGGCATGGTGCAGCTGGACGCTGGAAACACTGCCCGCTGCTCGAATCTGGTCTGCTATGCGGGTCAGACCCGGGATGTGCATGTCGTCGAAAGCACCCAGCTGGCCGGGGAAGCCCTTGCCGAGAGGATGAATCTGCGCGGCACAGGTCATCACCATGCCAAAACCACCGGTGGCTCTCATGGTCAGCCAGTGAAGCTCTTCATCGGACAGGGTGCCGTCTTCATGGCTCTGGGAGTTGGTCAGTGGGGCAAGCAGGAATCGATTGGGCAGCGCTTTACCGCGCGTGAAATGCAGTGGGTTCATGACATCAGGCATGGTTTGTCTCTCCTTTGAATGACCGCATGGTAAACAGCAACAGGAGTCGCGTCATGTCATGGTTCAGCGAATGATAGTGATCGATGGGCTGGGTGAATGATGATCTTTTTCTGATCGGCCGAATGCTTGCCGGTTAAACCGAATCAAGCTGGTGAAGCCGGTTGTACCGGATCATGGATTTGAGTTCTTCAATGTAATCATCACCGCGCTCACAGGCCGATAACGGGAGCCAATGAAAACTGTTCAGGATAAATCAGGGGCAAGCGCCGGTTCTCCGGCGGATTGCGCCCATCGGTCACAGCGCTCTCCAGGAACCTGGCTGACCTGTCACTGTTGACCTCCTCAAAAAGGGCCGGGACTGATTGAGTTGCGTTCGGATCCGATGAACCTGCGCAGCAGGTCCATACATCTCACGTCCAGGGGGCGATCTGCCATGAAGGCCCTGTTTGACGGCCTGTCTGAAAGTCAGGCGTTCTAGTCTGGTGACGTACGGTTGTCCAGGCTGAACCGACCGGAACCCAGTCCGGCCACGACCAGCAGTCCCGCCATGATGCCCATGTTCTTGAAGAAGTTCTGGGTCTCATGGCTGGCTTCCATCCCTTCAGGATAGTCCCAGAAATTGTGCATGAAGATGCTGATGACCAGCGTCAGTCCCGCCAGCACAAAAGCCGAGAGTTTCGCCCGGTAGCCGACAATCAGGCACAACCCCAGCCCGATTTGCAGAAGGATGGTCAGGGGCAGCAGCACGGCAATCAACGGCACGTTGTGAGCCTCCATGTAGGTCACTGTTCCCTCGTAGCCCGTAATCTTGCCGATGCCGGGCAGAATAAAATAGACACCAAGCAGGAAGCGTCCTGTCAGCAGGCAGGCGTTCTCTAGCAGTGTTGGCATGTGTGCTCCCCTCATTTTTTGTAGTTTTTGTCGTAGTTTTTGTCGTTATTATGTTCGTTGTTATTGTTCCGATGTCATGAGCGGCGATGCTCAGATCGCCCGGTCAGGGTGATTCGACGTGCTGGTCGATGAGAATCATGTTCCCGTCCGGATCAGCCAGCATGACGCTGGCCGGACCGGTGGAGTCCGCCTCGGCTTCACTGATCAATTCGATACCCCCGGTTTTCAGCCGGGACTGGATGTCGCGGACATCCGTAAATCCCTCGACAGGATTGGCGTTGCTGTCCCAGCCAGGGTTGAACGTCAGGATGTTGCTGTCGAACATCCCCTGGAACAACCCGATCAGTGTTTCGCCATTTTTCATGATCAGGTAGTGCTGGTCCTCAGCACCACCGAATGTTTCGAATCCCAGTTTTTCGTAGAAGTCTTTTGAGACCGCCAGATCCTTGACGGCCAGGCTGACCGAAAATGCACCCAGTTTCATGTTTTGTTCCTGTCTAAAACCCCTGTTCATCTACCTTAGAGCGCGTTTCAGAAGTTGGCCACGATAAAAGGGCCGGATGGAGCTTGTTGGTCTACTCTGCTTGTCTTTATGTAAAGTATAGTTGACATACAGGGTCGTGGAAGTAAAGTGTGCTTTACATCCATAGCATTGTAACGACAGAGGTTATCAACCATGACATCGATTCAGGCTCGACCGACGACTTCTCTCGCGATCTGGACTGGCGGCTGGGTCCTTGCCACGGCACTGCTGTCTTTCGGTCCCCGGTTTCTCTGGCACTACAGCGAGGCAGCCACACTGGTTGCGCTTGCACTTCAGGTTGCGGTGGGTATTGGCATGCTGTTTTCCCTTCGCCAGCAGGTGCGCAGTCTTGATGAGCTGCAGCAGAAAATTCAGCTGGAGGCGGCGGCGACGACCCTGGCTATTGGCCTGATATTCGCGGGCAGTTACCAGATGCTTCAGGATGTCAGGCTGCTGGGGTTCACACCGACGATCTCTCACCTGATGATCGTGCTCGCCATCACCTACATGGTCACCCTGCTGATGGCCCGTCGGAGATACCAGTGAAGAATCGATTGAAAGTCCTGCGGGCAGAGCGTGACTGGACCCAGGCTGATCTTGCGGAAAGACTGGACGTTTCCAGGCAGACCATCAATGCCATCGAGAAGGGCAAATTTGATCCCAGCCTGCCTCTGGCGTTCAGGATTGCCAGGCTGTTCGCGCTCTCCATCGAAGAAATTTTTGACGACGAATAGAGATTTTGCGCTGATCCCGGAGATAGGTAGACTCAGCGGATGGCAGCGCTCCGGGAAATTGATCATCAGCAGGTCGACGACATTCTTGCCGCCGTTGAAACCGACGGCGCCTGCATTGCCCTGAATGTGCTGCCTGGGGAACTCTGTGACGGGCTGCTGCATGATTTCCAGCCGCATCTGGACGCTCTCCCCTGGGGAGAAGACGAACTGGGTTACCGCGATGATTTCTACGGTGCCAGCACCAAGCGACTCCACGGCCTGTTCAGCAAGTCGACTCGAATGGAGGCGGTGCTGACCAACAGGCTTTTCCTGACTCTGGCAAACCGAATGTTTGTTGACACCGGTATCTCCCGTGATATCAGGCTCAGTAATACCGAGCTGATGGTGCTGAATCAGGACCAGGACGTTCAGGTATTCCACACCGACGCGGGCTCTTGGCATCGTGTCCAGCACCAGGAGCAGAATGAGATCCTGATCAGTGCGAATTGTGCCCTGACAGATTTTACCGCGACCAACGGCGCGACCCGTGTTGTCCCGGGCAGCCATCGCTGGGAAAAGGATCGGACGCCGCGGGAAGATGAAGTCTGCCTGGCGGTCATGCCCAGGGGGTCAGCCCTGATCTATGCTGGAAACGTCATTCACTCCGGCGGGGCTAATCGCGAGGCGGAGGCGCGGGTTGGACTTTACCTGGGCTATATCGTCAGCTGGTTGCGTCCGATTGAAAATCAACTCGTCACCAACGAGCCCGGGGATATTTTTTCCCTGTCGGATCAGGCGCGGCGATTGCTGGATGTATCGCCGGGCGGATTCACGGTTATCGCCTGAAGGGGAATCAATGAAGAAAGCGATGGGCAATATGCGGATCGATGGCACCACGGATACCAGGTTTGAATCAGTGGCCCGGCTGTTCGAGCGCCAGATGAATTCGCTCGCTGAAGAATGCGCGCAGCTCTGTGTCTATGTCGGTGACGAAATGGTGGTTGACCTGTGCGCATCCCGTTCGGATGTGCCCGGATTCACAGCCGATTCTCTTGTGAATGTTTTCAGCAGTGGTAAAAGCCTTGAATCCATCGCGCTGGCCGCACTGGTTTCGCAGGGGTTGCTCGACTATCGCGAAAAGATCGCAACCTACTGGCCCGCATTCGCAGCCAATGGCAAGGCAGAACTGACCGTGGCTGACCTGATGCGGCATGAAGCGGGTCTCGCGACGTTGGGTGTGAGTATTCCGCCCGGGC
>JAQCAK010000114.1 GCA_027621895.1 Pseudomonadota bacterium
AACCAAATGAGTAGCCGGGCTCGACCGCAACGATTTCCAGACCCATCTCTTCCAGAACTGCCGCTGCCCTTGCGACGGCATCCTCAACTGATAAATCGGACACCAGGGAGGACAGTGCAGGATACGCCTCGAGCGTGGTGGCCGCCAGCTTCTCTGCTGGCCACGCCTCGGATGCACCGTACTCTGAACCATTCGGTGCGTTGGCACGCAGGGGCTTGATCGCGACAAAGGCAGGGGGATCATCCGTATCTGTCGTGATGTCATGAATCGGCGGCACCGAACGGGCTTTAGACATCTGCGGGAGCATGATCGCGGGCGCAACCAGGCTCAGCACCATGGCGACCAGTACCAGGTTTCGATTACCTGACTGGCCATTCCTGATGGCGATCACCAGGAACACCAGCCCCGCCAGCAGCACCAGCACACTGCCGGCGAGCGCAATGAGAAGGCTGATCAGGGAGGGCTGCAGAGGTACAATGCCGAACTTGTAACCCAGTGGCCCCGTCAACAGGATGACCAGCAGGACAATGACACTGACCAGCAGGACGCGCGTAGATGTTTTCGTCTGTTCCATGCGTTTCTCCTTGCAGCACGCACTGCGTACATTTGAATGACGGGCAGTGAATCTTCCCCGATTCGGGTTAACGAGGCAACCTGGACGGACCTGCAATCGCTCCCGGGCATAGGTCCAAGACGCGCAGAGCGGCTGATTACCTTTCGCGAGGAAGTCTCGCCGCTGCGAAACACTTTTGACCTGGCCACCGCCACAGGCCTGAGCCTTAAGCAGGCAGAAAAACTGGTCGCCCGGGTCGACTGGCACCGATCCCGGGGGTTACAGACCGTCGGCATCATACCGTTCGGTCTCGTGATGCTCGCCAGCCTGTGGATGATCACCTCTGGCCTCATCAACAGCCTGGGGGTTCCGGCGACTGCCGTGGCTGCTTCCATCGAACCGGGCAGCAGAGCACTGTCTGCGGGTATTCTGCTGCTGCTCGGCGGACTGCTGCTGGTGACCGGCAACCTGGCGCTCACGGGCATGAGACAGCGTCCTACCACAGGCGCTCTCGTTCCAGGGCTCGGCATTTTCAGCGCATTGGCCGGGGCAGGCCTGATTGGCCTGTCGAACTGGCTGGCTGCTATCGGAGAGCCTGACCCCGCGGCCATGAACGAACTGCGTTCGGTGAACAGCTTCCTGCTGGCTGTCCTGATCATCACACTGCTTGTCTACGGTCCTGCGATCATCATGCGACTCCTGGTTGCCGACTATCGGCGAGCCTGGCTGGGTCGCGCTCAACTGGCCTATGACGCGAGCCTGCCAGGCTTCAGCATCTTCCCGCTTATTGTCATGCAATGGGAAAACGTGGCGAGTATTTCAGCGATTTTCGGTATATGGACCAGTGCCCTGCTCTGCATCGCCGCAACAGATCTGCTCGCGCTGCGATCCCCCTTTGTTGAGAGCCTGTCCGACCGGGACCAGGGAAGATTGCGCTTTCTCAGGCGTGACGAACGTGATCCCGTCAAACTGCCTTACCCGAGACTCTTCGCCCTGGTCACGCTGGTTGCAGGCCTGGCAGTAGGCGGCCTGGCGCTGGCGGAGTTATTCGGCTGAAGGAAACCCGGTTGGTTGCTAGACAACCTTGATATGCCAGGGTTCGTACCTGACACCCAGCATGTTGTTGCGGTGATAGCGAATATCGACATAACCCAGATCAACCAGGCGACGAAATTCTTCTGTTTTGGCGAAGGCTTCAGTGAAATTCTTTCGCCCGTAGCCTACCTTGCCCACGTCAAAATCGCCGACACCGTGGTAGGAATGGCCCGGTGGTGCCAGGCTGCGGGAAGCCCTGGACAGGTTGCCCCTGGACTGTATCGTTTTCGCAAGGAACAGGTGGGTCTGCTTAACGACACTGCGGATACCCGAGGTCAGGACAATGCTCTCGCCCAGATCCCGCTTCAGTTTCTCGTACAACGCCTCGGATTCACCCCGGTACAGAAAATGCCCGGTACGTCTGACCTTAAGGCGGTCTTTCTCGGGTATGGCTGCTGTGAGCGTGGTGATGACCTTTTCTCCCATGAAGCCATATCGACTGGGATTCGCCTCGAACAGATCTTCCATAAACTCCAGTTCGACGGCGCTGAAGCGTCCGACACTGTCGTACTGCTTGCCGTAGCGAATCATTTCATCGAAGGACAGGATATTGAAATTGCCATGCCCCACCAGGTTCTGAACCCGGTCGAGGTGTTTGAACGTGGAAATCAGTAACGGATACTGATCCCTGGCCAGGTATACATCTTCCTGGTGAACCCGCTCAAAGTTGGTCATCTTCTCGATGTATTCGTGGCGACTGGGACTCGCTGTGGTGGCAAGAATCGGGCCGCTGTAGGATTCGCCCGTGAACTCACTGAGGTACGCATCCACATCGGGTGCCGGCGTGGACATCAGCTGCATGTTGCGGGCGAGTTCTGTCACCGAGGTGCTCATGTCCTCAAGCAACACGGTGTCATCCAGTGATGACGCATCAGCAAATCCGCCAGGCGTTGCCAGGCCCGCCGGGCGCGCACCAGGTCTCTGACCCAGTTGCAGACTCATGGCGGCAACGGTGCCGAAAGAGAATATTTTCAGGAAATCGCGGCGTTCCAACTCAAACTAACCTGCCAGAAGAGGCCACTCATAGTACCGAGTACGTGACCGGTTTTCTAGTAATACCAGTAGCTTAGCGCAGATATCTATCGACCACCATCAACCACCAGGGTCTGCCCGGTCATGAAGCTGCCCGCTGCCGACGCCAGGAAAACCGCCGTGCCGGCAATTTCCTCGGGTTCGCCGATGCGCCGCAGGCTGGCGTTGGCCGTGGTCGCCTTCAGCGTGTCCGAATTCTCCCAGAGCGCACGGGCAAAGTCAGTCCTGATCAATCCCGGTGCGATCGCATTGGCACGGATATTATGGAGTCCAAATTCCGCCGCTATGTTTCGTGCCATGGCCATATCCGCGGCCTTGGACACACCATAAGTTCCCAACACGGCGCTGCCATTCAAGCCACCAACTGAAGAAACAATCAGAATAACGCCGTCCTTTCGTTCCACCATCTCAGGCAGTACAAGCTGGCACAGCCAGTGGTTGGATTTGACATTGGAATCCAGGATTTTTTCGAACGCCGAGTCCGGGATATCAAGCATGGAACCGTAGAACGGATTGACCGCCGCATTACAGACCAGGATATCGATTTTGCCGAGGCGGGAACGGGTCTCGTTAACCAGGTTTTCCAGCTGTTCCTTGTGACCAATATGACAGGCGATTGGGGTCGCGCCACCAGCCTTACCCTCAAGCGCGGCATTGATGCTGTCAGCGACTTCCTGGCAGGCATCTTCTTTCCTGCTGGAGACGACCACCTGGGCACCGTGATTCGCCATCTGTTCGGCAATCGCTTTGCCAATGCCCTTGGTTGAGCCGGTCACTATCGCAACCTTTCCGGTGAGATCAAACAGATTGTCCATATTCGTCGACGCGTTCCAGTTGCACAAAGAAGCCCAGAAACTACTCCGGCCGCGGCAGCCTGTCAACGAAGAGCAACGTATCCCTGCTGTCCCGGGGACTTGCCAATCATCACCAAATCCGACACCCTTGGCAGCAGATTGACAGCCAGGCAACGGTAGACACATGAAAGTTCGTATCTTCAGGCAACGTATCTCACAGGTACATGAGAGTGAAACCGAGATCAACGATTGGCTGGCGGAAGTCGGCCACATGATCGACATCAAATTCGTTCAGCAGTCTGCCTATCTGACAGAATCCGAGAACGGTGTTCCCGGGTTCGTTGTGTCAGTGTGGTACGAGGAAACCTAACCCCTGATTACAGGGCGATCTCTTCACCCCGGGCAACCACCATGACCGGATTTTCGAGCACCCCAAGATCCGCGAGTGGATTACGGTCATAGGCCACGAAGTCAGCAGAATATCCTGCCTTGATACGCCCCGCGATCTTGCCCAGCCCGATGGCCTCGGCACACTCGCTGGTCGCCGTTTTCAGTACCTCAACCGGTGAGAGTCCGGCAAATCGCGCGAACTCCGGTAGCGCCCGAGGCAGATCATCGTGATAGATATTGGGAATACCCGCGTCCGTTGAGGCGATCAACCTGATCCCGGCCGCTTTCATTCTGTCGTAGTTACCCCGGACCATCTCGACAAAGGCTTCATCCTGAAACCTGCGCCAGCCCGAGTTGATGGTAGGGGATACCCAGAGGTTCCTGGAAGACATTTGCGCAACAACCGACGGATCGAATCCTCGACCCCAGCCATTCTCTCCGACCCAGGAACAGTGTTCGATGGTCTGCACACCCGCCAGGGTTGCCTGGCGAATACCATGGGTTCCATGGCAGTGCGCTGCCACGTGATAGCTGTACTGCCCGGCCCTGCTGACAACCTGCTGCAGGGTTTCGTCATCGAACTGTGAGTCAACGGGTTTGGAGCCTGGGGTGATATTGCCACCGGTCGCCATGATCTTGATGAGATCAACTCCGTGGCTCCGCTGTCTCTCAACCACCGAGAGCGCCTCTTCCACCGATGCGGCTTCACCACCCCAGAAATGACAGTGCCCGCCCGGGGATGTCACCGGCTGACCGGCACACAGCAGTCGCGGCCCGGGGAGCAGACCCTCCCGGATTTCATCCCTGATCCTGAGTTCAAGATGCGCGCCGCCACCCAGATCCCGGGCAGAGGTGATACCTGCCCGGAGCATGGCGAGAGCCCGCTCCCGCATCTCACCCAGCAGGATGGCATCCTCCGGCAGAGACTGGGCCAGGGGATCCCTGACAGCCGGATTCAGGCACAGGTGCACATGGGCATCAATCAACCCGGGTATGACGAACAGTCCACCCAGATCACGAACCGAATCGCAGGGAGTGCCAGCATCGCCTTCAGCAATCAGTCCGTGGCGGACGAAAATGTCCCTGGCAGACAGGCCGTCTGCCATTCCATCCCAAAGCCTCGCATTGGCGAATTTAATCATCAGATAATAGGCCGCTCATAGACGCTTCTCGTTGTAAACATACAGGCTGGACATCACAAAATTAAACACGCTCGCCACACCGATCCCGGCTACCAGGGCCAGCAACCGATAGTCGTCAAAGAAAGGGTATCTACCCGTAAGCGTGACATACACCCCCCAGTTCAGAGTGAAGCCGAGCAGACTGGTGAGAACAAACTCCATCCATTGCCTGGCACGGGGACGACGTTTGCGTTCTCCAAAAGTAGCCGCACGATTCAGCTGCCAGTTCCAGCTCACGGCAGGCCAGAATGACAGCGCCCTCGCCCACTGGTGAGACAGGCCCAGCCACTGGAACAGAAAATAGAACACCAGGTCAACGATGAACCCGCTGGCACCTACCAGGCCATAGTTGATGAATTCTCCCAGCGACCCGAACCTGGCGGTGTAGAGCCGACGCAGGTGACGCAGGAAATAAACCTGCTGCGTGAAATTCATCTTGCTCTCACCGATAGCGCGATCCTGGAACCGTATGGGAATTTCCCGAACGCCAGTGAACCGCCCCCGTACCATCAGTTCGAGGCCAATCTTGTAGCCAATCGGATTCAGCCTGACCCCCTCGATCCGGGTTCGATGAAACGCAAAGAAACCCGACATGGGATCCCGACAGTTAACGAGGGGCCGGGTCAGCAGCGTGGCAATATGGGAATTGAAAAAACGCCAGAGACTCCAGTCCCTGTCAAAGCTGCCGCTCTCGACATAACGGCTTCCCAGGACAAATACCCCGGGATCTGCCTCAAGAGCCTGGTACATGGCTGGTATACAGTCTGGTGGATGAGACAGGTCCGCATCCATCACCAGCACCCGCTCACTGGCGGCGGCCTGGATACCATCCATCACGCTCAGCGACAGGTCTCGTGGGCGATCACGAGGAACCAGTATGCGCACCGGAAACTCCTCGCTGAGCCGCTCGACCACACCCACAATACCGTCAGGTGAATCATCGTCCACGACCAGTATCTCGTGGCTGAATGACACGTGTGCCAGCGCCTTGCCAATAGCACGGACAAGGTTTTCTATATTGTCAGCCTCGCAATAGGTGGGTACCACGATGCTCAGGTCAACGCTACTCATCGCAACGTGTTCCGGGCGCGTGGGCCTGTATCAACTGCATCTGCTCCCCGTTGTCTGCACCGGCTTTCGTGAGTGCCCGCTGAATCTGACAAAAACGCTCGCCAGCAGCGGATGGATAGAGTTCCAATGCTCGAGCGAAATGTTCCACTGCTGCACGGGGATCCGCCGGATCCATCAGCGCAATCCTGCCACGGTATTCCTCCAGCACGCTGTGCACCTCGGGAGACACATCACCCGGCAACATCCGGACAGCACCTTCTGCAAGGGCCTCCAGACTGCGCTTTTCTCTCATCTGCGTGCCCTCCGGGGCTTTCTCTCCGGAGACATT
>JAQCAK010000115.1 GCA_027621895.1 Pseudomonadota bacterium
GGGCAGATTGTGAGTCCTGATCCGATTGATCGTCTGGTTTTCCCGGCCCAGTGTCTCCTCCTCAAGCCCCTGGTATGGTTTCGCAGTCCCGTCAAAAGGATTCGGGAAAAGCCTCAGCGCCTGGGCGTTCTCCCCGCCAGCCGGGAACCAGCGCCCGGTCTGGTCATGGTAACGGTCAACCGCCTCGGCGACGGTTACAATGTTTGACGCCACCTGATCCGCCGCACGCTCAAAATCATAGTGAAGCCATAGTCGGTAGCCCAGTATCAGCAGTTAAAACAGTACGGCAGGCATCACCAGCAGCTGATCAAGGCGGGTCCAGGCCATCAGTCAGGTTCCAGCTCGCGGTGTGGCCGGGTACTTTTGGAATCCATCACCATGGTCACATCACCGATCGTTGCAGTCAGTCGGAAACTGAAGTCAGAGTGGCGCTCATATCGCACAAGTCCCCGGATGGCAGGATTCGGCAGTACCGGTGGCAGGACCCCGGTGTTGATTTCATAGGTTCGAAGTGATGCGGCTGCTTTTGAGAGAATGCCTTCCACGTCCTGCTCAATCCTGCTTTCGGAAGCACCGCGGAAAAGAGAGAGGACCGTGTCGAACTGAGTAGCCCCAATCAGGATGGCAGTCAGCCAGATGCCGATCGCGATTGAAAATTTCGGCAACTGACCACGCTTTTCCTTCGCAGGTACGCGCACCCGGGTCTGGTTCCGGATATCGGTCTCTGCCTGCTGGATCAGGTTTTCGAGCTTGTCTCCCATCGGCGACATGTTAGCGAGAAAGGCGGGGATTGGAACAGCTGCCGCCCTTAAAGTTCTAGTTAGTGCCGGGCCATAGAACGTTGTCACAACCGATGGTCTTTGGCTTCCTGCCAAGCGTATCCATGACCCTCGTCCGTCTGGCTCCAGAGATTGCAGCCTCGTAGACCTGCAGTTTCTTGCAGGCAGCATATGCCGGTGTATCTGTCGCGTTAGGCATCACCGCCTGCCGGAACGCCCATTGAATCTTCAGATCGATATCGAAGAGATGGGTCTTGAGAATGCCGTAGGCAATTAGCGGTGCTGCCAAAAACGTACCGACAGCGTTACCTTTGGAACCAGATCAAGGGCATAGATCTTGACTACTGCTCGCACTCGTCTGCGACCCCTGATCTCGCACCTGATCTAGAGGTTTCAGACCGCGTCTGGTGTCCGCCCCCGGATCTCGCGCATGATATCGGCATGCTCTGCACGGGAAATGCTGTAGAAGCTGATACAGGCGAGTGCAATCGCCATCATCGCCAGTACAGCGGGCCCCAGCGCCCAGCCGAACCGTGTGATCGCTTCCTGTGAGACTTCTGAAGGCGCCGCGCCCTGTGGAATCCCCGCAAAATCGATAATGATTCCAGCAAAGATCGCACCGGAGCCGCCGATGGCCTTGCCGGCAAAGGACGCGGCCGCGTAGTAGATGCCTTCCTGGCGCTTGCCGTAACGGCGTTCGTGTTCATCGGTAATGTCCGCAATCATGGAAGCGCCGAGGGTGATATAGACGCCCAGGCCGACGCCGGACACGCCGGCACTGATGATGTAGAGCGGCGCAATCAGCGGATCGCTGTTAGGAGGGATCAGATCCAGCAGCCTTAGAATAACCACATATGTCGTCGTGATACCGTAAAACACCACGCCTGCCATATAGAGGTGCTTCTTCTCTGGCACCAGATTCGACAGCGGCCTCGTCAGCAGGCTGCCCATCAGCACACCAATGACACCGCCAGTGAACAGGAAAGGCATCTGCGAGGGCGTCAGTTCGAAGAAATAGGTTGCCGTATAAATCATCAGCGCCTGCGCCATGCCCTGATTCATACCGGACACGATCGACGCGGATACCACAGCACTGAAGGATGGAATACGAAACGCGCGGCCGATGTCGGTTAACAGATTCCGTGCTGAAAAACGATCGGTGTCAGCCGGCTGTGTGAGTTTCGGGATCTGATCATGCGTACCAAGTGCGCAGAGCCAGACTCCTATGACCATGACAATGGCGCCTGCTGCGGCAAACGGCGGGTAGGCCAGCGGGTTCAGCTGGCCATTGGAGTATTCCTCCGTAGCCGCAAAGAAAATGGCCGGGCCACCGATGAGCACAGCGAACATGCCAATCAGCTGCATTCCCATCCGCACCGAAGACAGCAGCGTGCGTTCATCGTAGTCACTCGATAACTCCGCACCCAGCGACATATGCGGCACCGAATAAAATGTCATAAAAGTTCGCGTGGCGATCGAAAAGACGGTCAGCCACAGGAACAGTCCAATCTCTGAAAGACCATCGACCGGTACAAACAGGAAGTAAAACGACAGTGCGAAAGGAATGGCGGCGGCATACATATAAGGATGCCGCCGACCCCAGCGGCTGCGGGTCACATCAGACAGCGCGCCGACCAGCGGGTCGCTCACGGCGTCGAACAGCAGGGCAATGAAAATCGCAATACCAGAGAGGGTGCCTGACAGTCCCAGTACCTGGTTGTAGTAAAACAGGAGGAAGAAACCAAATGCGGCTGACTTTATCCCCTCAGGAAGCTGACCCAGCCCGAAAGCCAGCCGAACGCGCCACGACACGTGAGACAAATGAACGATTCCTCTCCCAACAACACGCCCGATAGTATCACCTGCCGATCCCGGCCCAAAATCAGGTGCGAGTATGAAAACCGGGCTTAGACGCTACCATGACCCTCAGCCGCGCCTGGTCGGGTGGCCGGGCAGAGGAGGAAGAAATCCAGCAATAAACGTTATTGCGAATCATTCGCATTTAAGTTATTGTTCGCGTCTTCTAATAATAAGGGGCTTGCTGTGTTCGCCTGTAAAACTTCCAGAACCATGGTGCCAACGCTGTTGGTGTTTACTGCTTTTTCCATCCCTCCTGCTTTTGCAGATAAGGCCGTGATGGAAGAAATCGTTGTCGAGGGCAGGTACCTGTCTATCGATAAAGTGAACTCGGTGAAGACACCAACGCCGATACTGGATGTGCCACAAAGCCTCACCATCCTGACAGAAAGCCAGCTCAAGGAGCAGGCTTTCCAGAATTTCGGTGACATCCTGCGTTACACACCCGGACTCGCGATCAGCCAGGGTGAGGGTCATCGAGACGCGATCATCATCCGCGGCATTCAGACGACAGCGGACTTCTACGTGGATGGCATTCGCGATGACGTCCAGTACTACCGGCCGCTGTATAACGCTGAGCAGGTCGAAGTGTTAAGGGGGCCAAACGCCCTGCTCTTTGGCCGTGGCGGTGGCGGTGGTGTGATCAACCGCGTACAGAAGAAAGCGGACCTGGAGGAGTCGTTTACACTGCTGAACGCCAGTGTCGACACGTTCGAGGCCTATTCAATGGCGGTGGATTCCAATGTGGTACTCAGTGATGATGCTGCTTTTCGAATCAACGCCTACTATCAGGGTCTCGACAACCACCGGGATTTTTTCCATGGCGAAAGCTGGGCTATCAACCCCACGCTCACTTACCGCTTCAGCGACAGGACCAGCGCGTCTCTTTCCTGGGAGTATGTCGATGACGATCGTACGGTCGATCGGGGCGTTCCCTCAGTTGCCATAGCAGGTGCGCTGAATGAACCACTTGAGGGTTTCGACGAGACCTTCTTTGGATCGGCCGATGAAAACCTGACCACTCTGGAGGCACAACTGTTTCGGGCGAGAATCGAGCACTCCTTCTCTGACCAGCTCAGAGGCAATGTAACTCTGCAGTACGCCGACTATGACAAGCTTTACCAGAATCTGTATCCCAGCGATGCTGTCAGCGTCTCGGGTGGCAGCTTCCCCGCGGTTGAACTGGACGGCTACCTGGACACCACGGAAAGAGAAAACCTGATCCTGCAGGCCAACCTGATTGGCGAGTTCAACACCGGTTCTATCGACCATACAGTGCTGTTTGGTTTCGAGGCAGGCAATCAGAAAACGGTTAACGCGAGAGCAGACAATGTGTTTGCACAGAATGGTGACGACCAGCTGTTGATCCCTTTCAGTGATCCCCTGGCTGTCCCCGCATTTTCATTCTCCGCACCCGGGCGAGACAGGGAATCAGAAGTGGATTTCACCTCGGTATATTTTCAGAACCAGATGGCATTAACTGATCAGGTCCGCCTGCTGCTGGGTCTGCGCTACGACAGTTTCGACATGGATGTACTCGACATCATTGAACAGAATGACGGCGATGGCATCGACGGCAACTTCGAACGCAAGGACAGCGAGGTCACGCCCCGATACGGTTTCATCTACAAACCAGCCGAGAACACATCTATTTATGCCAGTTACAGCGAAACCTTCCTGCCAAGGTCCGGCGACCAGTTTCTGACACTGGATCTGAACAGTGAGAGCACCCGCCCGCAGTTTTTCGAGAATCGAGAAGTGGGACTCAAGTGGGATTTGAGGTCGGATCTAAGCCTGACCTTCGCGGTGTTCAACCTCGAACGCGAAAGCTATACCTCTGTTGATCCGGAGGATGCGGCAAAACTGATCGTGATCGAAGGATCTGAAATCGACGGCTGGGAGCTGCAACTTGCTGGCCGTCTGACCGACTACTGGGCTATCACTGCGGGCTACTCAGATCTCGACGGAAAAGTTGACCGGGTCGACAACGGCGGTAACAGCGGCAACAGGACTCGCCAGACGCCCGAGAGCATGTTCTCGGTCTGGAACAACTTCCGCATCAACGAAAAGCTGAGCCTGGGTATCGGCGCGACTTATCAGGACAGCTTCTTCGTCAGCGAGGATAATGCAGTGGAAGTACCTGCCTATACGCGTGTCGATGCAGCCGCCTACTATCAGCTGAATGATCGTATACGACTGCAGCTCAACATCGAGAACATGCTGAACGAGGAATATTTCCCTGACGCCCACAGCAACAGCAACATCTCAACGGGCGAACCGAGAAATGCGAGACTGTCCTTCATCATGGAAATCTAATCGCCGTACAGCAAAACCCCTGACACAAAAAGCGCTCATACGCCGATGCTACGACCGCCAGTAACGTGGTCAGTCAGCCAGTCAACGAGAACCTTTCAGGACACTTTGGGACTTTCGGAAAATTCTCTTAATGACATGAAGAAACAGGTACAAAAAAGGAGAAGTGATCCCATGTCTCCGTAGAAACATGATGATGTTACGAGTCAGTGTTGGTGTTCCGCACAGATGAAGAAAAATCGAGTCATGAATGTCGAACGGATGGTCGAGTACGATACAGTTCAGGACACGAGGGTCATTAATTGTGTATCTGCCAGGAATTCTTGGTAAGAGGTATTCAACCAGTGCCTTTTGTTCGTAAGGCCACTCGTTCCAGGGAGGTGAATTCTTTAAGTTGTATAACGCCTTCTCATGAACCAGAGCTTCGCGATGTACAAACTTTACACCGCTGTTTACCGGGTATTCTCTCGGTTGTTCATGAAAAAGATGGTAAAGGAAGCGATCGTCCTCTAAATCCAACTGGGACTTAATACGCAGGTCGGTACGGTGGACAAACACATCGGTGTCGAGCCAGACAAACCATATAGAGTCTGGAAACATTTCTCCCGCTTTTTGCAGGATATTGCATCTTTCGTAATGAAGTCCGCGAACGCTGGAGTCCTGTGGAGGCTGCTCTGAGTAGTAAAATCCGTAGCCATGTTGCCGAGCATACATCTCTATCGAACTTCGCGTCTGTCTGGCAAAGTACACATCGAGAGGCCAATGACCCGATACGAGCGTGATCTGGGAACTTTTGATATGTCGACTCGCAAAACCCTGATTATATGCCTTGTTGATTAGCATCACGGATAAACATTTTGAAGCGGCCAATCCAAAATCTGAACGTTTACAATACATTACTTGCATGTTGTCGATCGATAAGGACAGGTCTCAGCACATCAGAAATGCGAGCAATTGGAAGAACGCGACCACATTGAACTCAACCATGGCGAAACCCTGGCACCTGAATCCCTGGACCCTGAAAATCACAGAGCGGTAACGCCCGCCATCGCTGCCGGGCGTACTGAGACAATCAGTCCTTGAAGGATAGCGACAGGCTGTCCTGCGAACCCTTGCCGGTCCCTTCTCGATGATAAAACCCGTTCCAGAGACCGGTAAAGAATGCCAGCGCGTTCTTGCCGAGCACCGAGCAGTCGTAACCCCCTTCCTGCACGATCAGTGTCGGATAATTCAGTTCACCCAGCACGAGGCCGTTGGCGTGGAAGTCATCCGCCAGCAGATTCCAGGTGCCTGAAGGATCATTCTGTGCTGTATCCAGTCCAAGGGCGATCACCAGAACATCCGGTTGGAACTCACGCAATCGCTTCACTGCCTTGCGAAGCGCCTTCGTATATTCGGCGCCGCCAATGTCGCGCTTCAGCGGCAGGTTCAGGTTGAAGCCAGCACCGGCCTTTTCACCCGTGTCTTCCTTGTAGCCACTGAAATAGG
>JAQCAK010000116.1 GCA_027621895.1 Pseudomonadota bacterium
GATACTTGCTGCGAACCAGCTCCCGGGCCTTTTCAATATCCAGGCTGCGGGAAACGCGCTCGAAGTTCCTGATCATGATACTCGCCACAGATGCGCGGTTGAGCGCCTGGGAAAGAGGGTTCTGCCGAAACTCCAGACCCAGGGTTTCCATATGCATCAGGAAAACCGATTTCAGTCCAAAGACCTGGCTCGCGGTCATATTGGCAACGATAATCACCAGCATCGCAGGCAGGATAATATTCGGATTGTTGGTCAGCTCAAGTACGGCCATCAGCGCAGCAAGCGGAGCCTGCAGAACGGCTCCCATCATCGCACCCATGCCAAGCATCACATAAAAGGCGTCGGCCGACAGTCCGGTATCCAGGAGCTTTGCAGCAAGCGCGAACAGGCTGCCGGCCATGGCGCCGATGAACAGGGTCGGAGCGATAATGCCGACTGGTATACCCAGTGCCAGAATGGTTGAAGACAGCAGGATTTTGAGAATAAAGACCGTCAGCAGGATTACAACGCCCAGTTCGCCAGCCAGCGCCAGGTTCACTGTGTCGTAGCCGACGCCCAGTATCTCGGGCACAAAAACAGCGACACTGCCCGTCAACAGTCCCGCTATCAATAACCGCAGCGAGATGCTTGCAGGTCGTCGCTCATGGACGAGAAAGAAAGTCCGTACGAACACGGCCGCGACGGCGCCCACAAAGATGCCTTCAACAAGCAGAATGGGCAGATCGACCAGTGAGGCCATCGATACGGGCGGAACATCGAATGCCGTAGCGGAACCAAACACCGTCTGGGTCAGCAGCGCCGCGACCACGGACGCGAGGATCACCGGGATGAAGCCGGCGATGGTGTATTCCATGATGATCACTTCCATTGAGAAGATCACACCGGCAACGGGCGTGTTAAAGGACGCAGAAATGGCTGCCGCTGCACCGCAGCCTACCAGGACACGAACGCTGTTATTGGGTAGCTTCAGGTATTGACCGAGCAGGCTGCTGCCAGCCGCGCCCAGTTGGATCGCCGGTCCCTCGCGGCCACCTGATTGACCGGAGCCGAGAGCGATTGCACCGGCAAAAAACTGGTAGACGGCGTTCTTCCAGGGCATATGCCCCTGGTGTCGAGACAGGCGTTCAAGCACGTGGACCACGCCAACATGCCGATCATTCTCGCTGATCAGCAGGAACAGGGGCAGTAGAACCAGAACCCCGCCCAGCGGAAGCAGAAATGCCTGCAGGCGTGACAGTTGCTCAAATTTCTCGGGATCGTCTATCAGGAACAGTGTCAGCGGCCATTCGATCATGAGTCGAAAAGCGATGATAACCAGTCCTGTCACGAGCCCTGAGGCAATACCGAGAATGGCGAACTGCGGCAGAGAGTCGATTGAGGCCAGTCGACGGCGGAACGTGCGCAGCGAAATCCGGGGAGGTATCTTCATGGAGCGACTATAGCGACTCATGGCAGTCCTTAGTAGCGTTGCTGGAGGACAATAGGTTGATTTTCAAGGGTTTGTGCTAAAGTATTTCCCCCGTTTCGACGCAAGAACCCCGGTTGCTATGGCAGCGGTAAAAGGCAGCAAGCAGTTTGAGATGGTGGTAGTCCCCCATCGTCCACTCTATAAAGTGATGATATTCCTCGCTTTTATCGTGGCCATGGCGGCGTTGGGCTGGCTGACTCACCAGGTGGGTATGAACCAGGGTATGGCGCTCAAGGTCGAAGTCGTCAAGGAAAGGGACATTATCCGCGGGCAGCTCGAGGAATCGCGGAAACTGATCGCAGAAATGCGACAGGAAATAGCCGATCTTAAAGTCGGCGGCCAGATTGATGACAAGGCGACGGAAGAAGTCCGTGAGACCAACGAGTCGCTTCAGGAGCAGATCGCCGAACTGAATGAGGAAATCAGCTTCTACAAGGGCGTGATGTTACCCAACGTGGCGACCCGTGGATTGCGAATCGAACGACTTGACCTGTCTTCTTCTGCACCGAACAGGATCAGGTACTCACTGCTGCTGACCCAGATTGCGGACAAGCATGACTATGTGCAGGGTGGTGTGCAGATTTCAGTAGTTGGCCAGCAGGGCGAACAGGAAAAGAGCCTGCTGTTAAGTGAAGTAGATACGGATAAATCAGATGCGGTGCGTTTCCGCTTCAGGTATTTCCAGAATATCAATGGCGAGATGGTGGTACCGGCAGGATTTGAACCCAGGGCAGTCATGGTGGTTGCCCAGGCTACCGGTTCCGGCGCACAGCGACTTGAAAAGCGCTTTGACTGGTCGCTGAACGGAGGATAAAGAGATGTTTGGAAAGGAGACAAAAACAGAATCAGGCATCACGCTGGTGGCAACCAATTGTGAACTGGAAGGTGATGTTCACTTCAGTGATCAGCTGATCGTCAACGGGATCGTTAAAGGCAACATCTACGCCCAGGCCGGATCAAAGGCAACGGTAACGATCAGTGAAAAGGGTCGGGTCAAAGGTGAAATTCACGTTCCCAACGTGATTGTTAATGGCAAGATCTTCGGTGACATACGCTCTGACCGGCATATCGAGCTGGCGGCGAAAGCCGAGGTCAAAGGCAATGTGTATTACCATCTGATCGAGATGGTCAAAGGCTCACGGGTGGATGGACATCTGGTCCACATGCAGGATGGCAAGGGAGAGGTTGCCGAACCCCAGCCGGCCAGAAACAGGGAGAAACCGGAAGAAGCAGACGCCCAGGCGGCCCCGATGACGTCAGTCAAATCCCGATCAGCCTGAATCCGGCGGCCTTTTGTACGCCGCCTCTTGAAACCGTGTGATCAGCCCTTATTTAGTGGAGATTATGGAAGCAACAACCTACGAACCGATGGCACTGAAATTTTCTGACGCGGCTGCGCAGAAGGTGAAAGCGTTGATTGCGGAAGAAGAAAACGAGAATCTCAAGCTTCGCGTTTTCGTCACAGGTGGCGGATGCTCAGGGTTTGAGTATGGGTTTACCTTTGATGAAGATGTCGAGGATGACGACACCCAGGTCGAAAATGCAGGTGTTGCCCTGTTGATCGATTCCCTGAGTTACCAGTACCTGGCGGGTTCACAGGTAGATTTCAAAGAGGACCTTCAGGGATCACGGTTCGTCGTGAACAACCCCAATGCTGTCACCACCTGCGGGTGCGGCAATTCCTTCTCAATCTGAGGCGATTCAGGGACTGTTATTCACCGGCCCCGGTAGCTCCGGCACTGGCCAGGCTCTGACCTGATATTGATTGCAGCTGCGCCAGCACGGGGGAGATAGACGCCCGGAATCGTGCCATTTCATCCTCGTGAATCGGGTTGGCCTTTGGCAGTTTTACCGTTCTAGGGTTTCTGTGGACGCCGTTCACCAGGAACTCATAGTGCAGGTGTGGTGCGGTCGCCCATCCGGTGGCACCGACATAGCCGATTGTCTGACCCTGCCTGACTGTTTTCCCGGGTTTTACGCCGTTTGCAAAAGCAGAAAGATGCAGGTACTTGGTGGTGTACTGCTCGCCATGCTGGATCACCACGTACTTGCCTGACGCGTTGTTCTGCCTGCTGATTGTGACCTTGCCGTCGCCTGCCGCGAGTACCGGAGTACCCTTTCTGGCCGCGTAGTCGATACCGCGGTGGGGCATGCGTTTCTTGTGGATCGGGTGCATCCGGTTCAGGTTGAAGGACGAACTGACGTGAGAGAAATGAACCGGGTCACGCAGAAACGCCTTGCGCAGGCTTCTGCCATCCGGGGTGTAGTAGTCAGCCCGATCACCGGTGTCGGTATATCGGATGGCGTCATGAGTTTTGCCCATATTGGTGAAGGAGGCTGCGATAATTTCACCTTCCTTCACTTTCTCACCGTCAATATAGATCTGCTCGTACATGAGCGAAAAAGAGTCGCCGGCACGAAGATCCAGCGCGAAACTGATATCCCACTGGAAGATATAGCTGAGTTTCATGATGATATTGTCAGAGAGACCCGCGGCTTTGCCGGCATGGTAGAGGGAAGGCTGGTCCCTGGTGATATTTGCGGTCTCATAGGCAATGATCTTTTCGGGTACGGCCTGTACCCAGTTGGCGCTGAAGCGACCCTCACGCCTTGAAATCACCAGTGTATCGAATACATTTTTCTTGTAGTGGATGGCCAGAAGCTCGCCGCTGAGGTTCAGCTGGAAGGCGAGTTCCTGGCCCGGCATGATCTTCCTGAGTGTCGAGACTTCCGGGCCCAGATCCACGATCTGCTGCAGTACGGCAGGAGAAAGCTTGAGACGCTGGAATATCTTGGCGAGATTGTCGCCGGGTTTTACCCTGACTTTCTCCCAGCGGTCAGCGATGGGTTCTTCCAGTACCGCGGGCAGTACGGCGGGCAGTGCCGCCGGCTTTGCATCGGATGCAGATTCGCTGAGCGTGGGCTGTGCGGTCTCTTTGACAACGGTCAACGGAACCGGTGTGGTGAAGCGTTCCGGTTTTTCATGGGCAGGCAACGCGGTGATGACAATCGTGAGGACGATGGCGAGCAGCGCGGCGGCTTTCAGGTGCGATTTGGGATAAGTGTTCATAAAAGCAAAGAAGTAGCTGTCCTTTTTTGTGCCCAATCTTAGAAACTGCCGGTAAATATATAAAAACAAAAGAAAAAATGGAAGAAGGAAAGGGGCGTTCGCGCCGTGGTTCTGCTCTTGCGACTCCTTGAGCCCCGCCCTGTCCAATGACCGGCTGCGAATCCAATGCGGGGTCCCGGGGCATTGGCTTGTATTTCCCGTGGGTTCGGGTATGTTGCGGCTCCGATTACTGACATCCGGCTGGTCATGCGCTTCTGGAGCGTACCCGGGATCGTCTGGTGTGCCCTTTATTAAACCGGTGGTTACGAAATGAGTCTCATTGATCAATTCAGGGAATTAGGTCTGATTGCCCAGCTCAGCGCGGACGAAGAGCTGGTTGAACACCTGCAGCAGGCCTGTCGTACGGTGTACTGTGGATTCGACCCGACGGCGGACAGTCTGCATATCGGCAACCTGGTACCTTTGCTGGCGTTGAGAAGATTCCAGCTGGCGGGCCATCGACCACTGCTGCTGGTGGGCGGCGCTACCGGTATGATCGGTGACCCCGGCGGTCGGGACAGTGAGCGGGAGTTGCAGACAGCGGATGCGGTTGAGCGTCAGCTGGCCAGGATACGCCAGCAGGCAGAACAGTTCCTGGATTTTAACAGCGGTGAAAGTTCGGCGATTGTCGTCAACAACATGGACTGGACCCGGGATCTTTCGGTAATTGATTATCTTCGGGAGATTGGCAAGCACTTCAGTGTCAATGCCATGATCCAGAAGGAATCAGTGCGAAAACGCATTGAAGACCCCACCAAGGGGATCAGCTACACGGAATTCAGCTACCAGATTCTTCAGGCATATGACTTTGCTGTCCTGCACCGTGATTACGGCTGCACCATTCAGATGGGCGGCAGCGACCAGTGGGGCAATATCACGGCCGGCATAGACCTGATCCGACGGATGCATGGCGAGCAGGCCTACGCGGTCACCTATCCTCTGATCACAAAATCCGACGGTACCAAGTTCGGAAAAAGCTCCGGGGGCGCTATCTGGCTTGACCCGGCCATGACTTCACCCTTCAGTTTCTACCAGTTCTGGATTAATACAGACGACGCGGATGTGCTGAAGTACCTGAAGATATTCACTTTCCTGGAGCAGGACAGGCTGGCCGGGCTGGCGTCTGATCATGCGAACGATCCCGGCAGCCGTGTGGCCCACCGGGAACTGGCCAGGGAAGTGACGCGACTGGTTCACGGCGAAGACGGGCTGGCAGCGGCAGAGCGAATTACCCAGGCCATGTTCGCGAATCGAATTGGTGATCTGGGTGAAGGTGACCTGGCCCAGCTGGCCCAGGATGGCATGCCGTCTTCTGTCTCGGCATCTGAAACGCCGCTGCTGGTAGACGCGCTGGTGGAATCCGGTCTCGCGGTCACCCCCAGGGGTGACGTCACGGTGGGTCAGGCCCGCAAGCTGATTCAGGGTAATGCGGTAGCCGTTAATGGTGAAAAGATTGCTGACACTGAGTTCAGGCTGGTGCGTGAGAATGCGTTGCACGGCAAATATTTCGTTCTGCAGAAGGGCAAGAAAAACCACCACCTGGTCTGCCTTCCCTGATGCCTGAGATCCTGCGCAGGCTCTAAGCGCTGGTTTCCGGACCTGCTCCGGCGACGGTTCTGAAAGAGAAGCTGTTGAGAGAGAAAGATCTGAAATAGAAAGATCTGAAAGAAATGGTGGAGCTAGTCGGGATCGAACCGACGACCTCCTGCGTGCAAGGCAGGCGCTCTCCCAGCTGAGCTATGGCCCCTGGTGGGTCTGGGAGGACTTGAACCTCCGACCTCACCCTTATCAGGGGTGCGCTCTAACCAGCTGAGCTACAGACCCGAAGAGATGACATTATAT
>JAQCAK010000117.1 GCA_027621895.1 Pseudomonadota bacterium
CCCGGACCCGGACAGTCCTGCGGTGCAGATGGGCGCTGTCAGCGTGATCGGTGACCGGCACAATGCTGCAGACATAGAACAACTGGCAGATGCTACAGATGTCGTCACCATTGACCTGGAGGACGTCAACGTCGACGCACTTGCGCAGATTGAGGCCGCGGGCATGACCGTCTTCCCCACACCCGCTACCCTCAGGAACCTGACCAACAAACTCAAACAGAAGCAGATCCTTGCGGCCGCGGGTCTGCCTACCGCAGCCTTCCGCGAATGCAGTGGACAGGCAGACGCGGACTTCGGGCAGCTTGGATGGCCGGTCGTACAGAAGGCAGCAGAAGGCGGCTACGACGGTCGTGGTGTGGTGATCCTCAGAAGTCCGGAAAACATCGATCAGCGCCTGCCCGTTGCCGGGTACATCGAAGCCTTTCAACCCAATGTCACAGAAATCGCCGTCATGGTTGCCAGGGACCAACGGGGTCAGTGCGAGACCTGGTCACCGGTTGAAATGGAATTTGACCCGAATGGCAACCTGTTGACCTACCTGATCGCGCCCGCGAGAATCCCGATTAAACTCGCCGAACAGGCCCGGGAACTGGCAGTAAAGACTATCCTCGCGTTCAATGGTGCCGGCGTATTCGGGGTTGAAATGTTCATCCTGCCCGATGGGCAGTTGCTGATTAACGAGATAGCGCCACGTACCCACAACAGCGGCCATTACACGATCGATGCCTGTGTCACGTCACAGTTTCTGGCCCAGTACCGGATTCTCAGCGGACAGCCTATCGGCGACACAACCCAGCAGCAGCCGGCGGTCATGTTCAACCTGCTGGGAGCAGAAGGCTATGCGGGGAAAACGATTGTCGAAGGCCTGGACATCCTGCTTGCAACGCCCGGGGTACATCCCTACCTTTACGGCAAGCAGACCTGCTTTCCACTCAGGAAGATGGGACATGTTACTGTTGTGGCGGACAGCCTTGAACAGGCCATGGAAATCGCAGACAGCGCAAAGACGAGAATCAGAATTCGTGGTGAAAAGCCCATCAGCGAGGAGAGCTGACTCATGACAGAACCGAATCCACTGGTGGGTATCATCATGGGCAGCGATTCCGACTTGCCCACCATGGAACCCGCTGCAACCATCCTCGAATCACTGGCCGTGCCCTACGAGCTGACCATCGTTTCTGCCCACCGCACACCAGAGCGCATGTATGAATATGCCAAATCAGCCGAGGCGAGAGGCCTGCGCGTGATCATCGCAGGCGCCGGCGGCGCCGCTCATCTGCCGGGCATGGTCGCCTCGCTCACCGTCTTGCCAGTGATCGGTGTTCCCGTGTCCGCGACCATGCTGGATGGCCAGGATGCACTGCTGTCCATCGTGCAGATGCCTGCCGGTATACCGGTGGCAACCGTCGCGATCGACAACGCCGTCAATGCAGGTCTGCTGGCCGCCCGTATCCTGGGCGTGGCAGACGAATCACTGCGCAGCCGGTTGCACGACTACCAGAAGTCCCTGGAAGCGAAGGTTGGTGAAAAAATAGAACGTGTAGAACGTCGCGGATAGACTGCCTCTAAAGGTATTTGGAGCGACAGACTGCTATGCTTGCACATTCAGGATCGGAATCACCGGATACCAGATATGACTGATGAATTGCCACCAGCAGAAACCCCATCCGGAGAACCGCAGGCGCCAGCCAGCAATAAAAGGGGACTTGGGCATTTCCTCCTCAAACAGATTTTGCCGTGGCTCATCACGATCGGCTGTTTTGCGTTTCTGTACACCCGCATTGCCGGACCGGCAAAAGGTGCCGGGATGTCCGTACCCGCCTATCTCGGCTCCGTCTTTGCGGATGTGAACTGGCTGGCCTGGCTGGCGCTCATGATTCCCTATTCCCTGTTCTTTTTCGCCATTGATTCACTGATCGTCTGGCGAGTGATTGGCTGGTTCAACGCAAAGGTCGCTTACCGGGATATTCTGCCGGTGCGGGCCAGCACCTACATCCTCTCGATTATCAACGAGCAGGTCGGCAAGGGCGCCATGGCACTTTACCTCTACCGGCGGGAAGGCGTGCCCGGGTGGAAACTGGGTTCCAGCATGCTGTTCATCATGGTCTGCGAACTGCTGTATCTCTGCGCCTGGGCCAACATCGGACTGTTTCTTCAGTATGACACCCTGCCCACGGTCTTCCATGCGCTGCCCTGGGTCGGACTTGGGATTGTGACGCTGTTCGTGATCGCCTACCTGTATTTCCGGGGTATGATCCTGCCAGATCTTGCCTGGCGTGATCGCCACCTGTTTCATGCGTTCAAGCAAGCGTCCCTGGGCCAGTACGGCCTGATCCTGTTACTGCGCTCACCCGCTCTGCTGGCGGCGGTGGTTGTCTATTCTGAAGCCATCGCGCTGTTCGGTGTGGATATTTCATACCTGCAGATGCTGGGGCTGCTGCCAGTGATATTCTTCGGGGCCTCCATTCCCGGCCCCTTCCGGGCGGTAGCGATTTCCATGTGGGTCATCCTCGTCCCGGAATACCCGGCCGAGATGTCAGCATTCGGACTGGTGCAACACAATTTCTTTATCCTGTTCAATGCGGTCATTGGCCTGTGCTTTGTTCGCAGAGTCCAGCGGGAAGTCTTTAACTGAGTTGAAGTCTTTGACCGGATGATTTGCTCAACCCGGGACACCCGTCCGGTTCAGCAGGATCGTTCGCAGGAACAACCAGCCGCCAGGATCCTTAAATGCATGATGTCTGCCGGAGCTCAGCGTTCAAGGGAGCGCCGCACTGGTTTCTGTATCTGTCAGACTTCCTCATGGGTCTTGCGCAACGCGACAGCAGTGATCATTGGCCCGACGAGTTCAAAAAACACCGTTGCGCTGATCACAATGGTCAGTATCTCCTGGGATATCTCCGGAAAATGCTGATTGGCATAGATTGCGGCACCAAGGGCAACGCCTGCCTGGGGCAAAAGACCCAGGCCGAGGAAACTCAACTCCCGCCGGTTCAAGGCCGCCGGGCGGTACAGGTGGGCACCCGCAACCCGGCCCAGTATCCGAAACAGAATATAGGCGATGCCGGCGATCGAAACGGCACGCCAGTGGCCTGGTTCAAAAGACGCACCCACAAGAATCAGGAACAGAATCAGTACCGGCCATTCAATATTTTCGATCTCATGGAAGGTAAACTTGTGATGCCTGGCGAAGGCCGTAACGGTCGTGCCCATCACAATGGCAGACAGCAGGTAGGAAACCTCAAACTGGATCGATAACCCTGCACACAGCATGACCATCCCCAGGGCCTCAACCAGCATGGGCTCACCCTTCTTGATCCGTCCGGACAGCAGCGCCATTGGCAATCCCAGAACAAACCCAAGCAGCAATGCTCCCCCAAGCTCCAGCAGCGCCTTGAGAATATAGGCTGATTCGAGTCCGCCATTGCTCAGATAACCCGCCACTGTCATGACAATACTGAAAATCAGCAGCCCCCAGGCATCATCGAGCGCGACGATTGGCGGCAGAAAATCCCGCAGTTTTGAATTCGCGCTGGAATTCTGCACCACGTCTACTGTCGCGATGGGATCAGTTGCCAGACTCACGCCCGCCAGCACCATCGCCACGATTGTGGAAACGCCCACGAGTGTCAGACCCGCGAACACGACCGCAAAAGTACCCAGGGTAATGACAAGCGACAGCAGGAAAGCGTCAGCGCCATGCTTGTCGATCGCTCCCTGCAGTCTGCCACCAAGGAGAAAGCCAATCAGGGTCAGCGCGAGCGTGGTGATGTAGTCAAACCAACCCAGGTCCAGGTCCGGCAACAGATCGAGACCGACCGGCCCGATTGCCACGCCCAGCAGGATGAGAATAGTGACACGCGGGACACGGGTCCTGCTGCCGACCACTTGCGCCGCCAGCCCCAGCAGCCAGAGTCCACCCAGGGTGATCAGGGCTGCCGCCATGGAGTCCTCGTTCATGAGGGTGACCGACTGGCCTCAAGATCGTCGCCGATCATACCTTCAGCTTCATCGGTCCGATCACCGGGCATGGCCGCCATGATCAGCGCGGAGATAACCGCGACGCCCAGGAAAAACAGCCAGGCAAGCTGATAACTGCCCGTGTAATCACGAATCGCGCCGGCAATCAGGGGACCCACTGCAGCAAGCGTGGCGAAGGGCCCGACCAGCCCCATCACCAGTCCGAAGGAGGCAGATCCAAAGCACCCCGCTACCATCGCCCCCAGCAGCGGCAGGAAACCGCCCATTCCAAAACCCAGCAATGAAATAGCGATCATCAGTCCCACATATCCCGGCGCCAGGTAAAGCAGGATCAGTGTTGCGCCGATCAGCACGAGAGACATCCAGAAGAGATAGCGGTGCTGAATGTAATCGGCGAGTGCGCCAAAAAACAGCTTGCCGCCAATCATCACAACAGCCATCAGAGAAACAAGCGTTGCAGTCTGGGCTGGTGTGAGACCCTGGTCATGACTGAACGGGCCAATGTTCTGCTGAACACCGCCCGTCGCGATCATCATCGGTATAAAAGCCAGCACGATGACCCAGAAACGACGTTCACGGAGCACGCCTTTGGTTGTCCATTGTCCTCCACTTTCCGGCTGTCCCGCGTTCGCAGAGGGCGAGAGTTCTGCCGGGGAATTTCTGACCACCGTCCAGGTTAAGGGCACGATCAGAATCAGCACAAAAACCGCAAGCACCTGGTGAGCCGTTCGCCAGTCGTAGTTGACCATCAACCAGGCAATCAACAGCGGAAACAGGGCACCACCAATCGATGTCCCGATACTGGATATGCCAATGGCGGTTCCACGATGACGTGGGAACCAGCGCGCGGCGAGCGTCTGTGCTGCAAGGGGGCCTGCCAACATGGGACCGGCAATGAAGAGCGTGCCGTAGACCACGGCAATGTGCCACCAGCTTGTGGCAAAGGAGATCAACAGTAAAGCCAGGCTGAAACTACAGGTTCCGCATATCACCAGCACCCGGATGGACAGCCTGTCCATTGCTTTACCAGCGAAGGGGGCGACCGCTCCCATCATGCACTGGGCCACCAGGAAAATCAGCATAATCGTACTGCGGGTCGTGTCGAACTCGGCGGCCCAGGTTTCTACCCAGAGCGTGAACGCAAAGAATCCAATACCGAAAGTTGAGGCCTGGAATACCAGGGCAGTGCCCAATACAGACCAGGCGCGATACTGCTGCGGAATAGCCATAAGATAACCAGTCTGGACTTCGCAACAGTTAAACAGGGAAAGACAGACGCTGTCTACGCGCGCCTGTCTTTACCGCTAACTGAAAATCGGAACCTCAGTCAGCCATCCACTGGTTGTAAAGCTGGTGGAAATGCCGTGGTTTGGTCTCGCCATAGTTCGCAAAGATGACTTCTTTCAGCGAGTGCAGGCCTTTCTGCACATAAGGCAGATTCAGCGTATCCTGGTTAAATACCTTGGCCAGCGCCCCGAGTTCCGGTGCTTCTACGTAATCATCATCCAGGTCAAGCCAGTGCATTTTGGCAGCAGGAGGCCTGGGCTGACCTTCCGGCGCCGGCAACATGAACAGGCATTCGTGGATGCACTCCTCGGGGTTGTCCCCATAGGGACGGAACCGATAGAAGATCTGGTTGAAGGATCCCCAGGGGCTGATGTTCGGGAAGACACTGTAGTAAATCGGATCCAGCAGCTCGGCATCGCTGACTTCATCCATCTTGTCGCCCAGGATCTTCCGCAAATCTTCCCGGCGAACAGCGGCAGCTTTGGCGCGCTTCTCGGCGAAACCTCCTGTTGCCACATTGGATGGCATTTCATCCATGCCTTCAATCAGGCGACCGCCCACCCAGTTACACAGGTGTATATCAGCATGGAACTTGTCGCCGTCAAGGTAGTTGCCGCGATCATCAAAGTAGCCGACACGATTGTCCGTGGTGGTGACCTTCACCCGGCCTTCCTCAACCCGCTCATAAATGTTGCCTGTCAGTTCATGGCGCTGACGGGTGAAGGGTGTCGCTTCCATATAAGGGTTTTCAGCCAGGTATTCACTGACATGAGGACTGCCAACATGATGCGCAGAAAGTGCTCGGGAAAAGTTACCGAAAATATCGTACTTGGAATTCGCACATCCCAGCGTGCTGAGCAGCGTGGGATGCGTCGCCACGGAATGATAAGCCTCTGCAAACGCCTCATGGGCGGCTTTCCAGTTGCAGGGCAGTCGCTTGGCAACGTGCGCAGCCTTGTAGCGACGCTCCATGGGCAGGTGCGTGAAGTGTTCATCCAGATTACCCAGGAAATCTTCCAGCGGTTCGCAATTCGGATCGGGGTTGATAAAGATAAAACCGCCCCAGCGACCCACCTTGATCTGTTCCAGTGAGTGAGTTTCCTTGCTGACCGTTGGAAAGTCCCAG
>JAQCAK010000118.1 GCA_027621895.1 Pseudomonadota bacterium
TTCCCGAGATCGAATTCGAGGAAATGATTGTGGATAACTGTGCGATGCAACTGGTCATGAACCCGCATCGATTTGATGTCATCGTGACGACCAACCTGTTTGGTGACATCCTTTCAGACCTGTGTGCCGGTCTGGTCGGGGGACTGGGGCTGGCGCCCGGTGCGAACATCGGCGACGACCGCGGGATCTTTGAAGCTGTCCATGGCAGCGCGCCGGATATTGCCGGCAAAAATATCGCGAATCCCACGGCCCTGTTGCTGGCATCTGCGATGATGCTGGACTACCTGGACCTGCCTGCCCCGGCAGGGAGAATCCGCCATGCCGTCAGGACCGTCATCGGCGAAGGCAAGTACACCACGCCGGATCTCGGCGGTTCCTCCACCACAACAGATTACACTCAGGCGCTGATTGATCGACTCGCCGATTGACCCTTATGCGGACGTGACGCTGTCTCGATGACAGACTCATGACACGGACCTTTCTGTTAACTGGAAGCTGTTGAGTTGCAAACATGGCGTTGAACAAGAAGACACTTTTTTACTACGGGCTGACAGATCTGCCGGTCACCATGGCGATGTTTCCTGTACTGGTATTTATTCCCAAGTTCTATACCAGTGAAATGGCGGTGCCGATAGCTCTGGCGGCGACGATCATGCTGGCGGTTCGCATCTCTGATGTCATCACTGATCCCCTGTTTGGTTACATCACGGACAGATTTCCCACACCCTGGGGGCGAAGGCGATTCTGGATTGTGCTGGCGACACCGATACTGATGCTGTCGATCTATCAGTTGTTTATGCCACCCGAGGGTGCTGGTGCCTGGCATATGGGGATCTGGATGTTTTTCCTGTCCATCGCCACCACCATGATGATTATTCCCTACTATGCCTGGGCGGCAGAGCTGTCCCCGGACTACAACGAGCGGTCGAAGATCACTGGCGTGCGTTCCATGATGGGCGTTGTCGGCAGCCTGGCAGCCCAGCTGGCGCCGGCAGCGGCGTTGCTGTTCTTCGGGCTGGGTGGCAGCGGCACGGTGCTGGAAATCGTGGGCATTACGATGCTGATCATTATGCCGATCTGCGTACTCCTCACCGTGACACAGGTACCCGAGCCGCGGGAGTATGTCAGTGCCCAGGTACCGATCATGCAGGGTTTGAAGGTCATGTTCACCAATCGACCGTTCCTGCGCCTGATACTGGCCTTCATGGTGAGCTCCACCGCACTCTCGATCACAACACCGCTCTACCTCTTTTTCATTACCTACGTTCTGCATGAAGAGGCAAAGGCGATTTACATGCTCTCTTTCTTCTACCTGGCTAACATGTCAGGAGTACCCTTCTGGGTCTGGCTGTCCACCAAAATTGGTAAACACCGGGCTTATGTTTCATGTTTTGCCGTGATTGGTTTTGCCCATCCGTTCTATTTGCTGCTGGGTGAGGGTGATTTCTGGTACATGTTACCGATTACCATCGTCACGGGATTTGCTGCGGGTGGGTTTGCAGCATTGCCGAATTCAATGAAGGCGGATGTGATCGACCTGGATACGCTCCAGACCGGGGAGAACCGGGCAGCCCTGTTTTTCTCTACCTACTCGTTTACGGCCAAGCTGGCCGGTTCACTTGGCGGCAGCATTGGTCTCTTTGGGCTGGCAATGATTGGCTTTAATACGGTGACACCTGAGCTGAATTCGCCGGATCAGCTGTTCGGTCTCAGCTTCCTGTTTGCGATGTTTCCCTCGCTGTTTTACCTGACGGCCTGCGCGATCGCCTGGAACTATCCGATCACGGAAGAAAAACACAGGGAACTGCGTGAGGAACTGGAAAAGAAGAATCGAATACTGTCCGCCACGGATTCGTGACCCGGTGATGGCTCCCCGGTTACGGACTGTCTCCTAGGAAACGGCGACCCGGGATTCCTTGCGGGTCCGTTTCTGTTCGTACATCAGCTGGTCGGCTTCTTCCAGGAGCTTGTCGATTGACGGATGTCGATCCTCGTATTCGACGACCCCGACACTGTAGCCGATGTCGTAAGGCGTGTGACGATTCTGCAGCGCAGATCGACTCTGCCAGGTTATGCAGGGGGCGATCCACGTGATGGGTATCTGTACCGGTCAGCAGGACGCAGAATTCATCACCCCCCAGTTTGGCAACCACATCAGAGTTTCGGAAGACGGACTGCATCAGGGTACCGATATTCTTCAGGACCTTGTCTCCTTCAGCGTGTCCATAGTCATCATTCACTTTCTTGAAGCCGTCCAGGTCGAAGAACATCATGGTTGCGGGTTTGCGCATTCTTTTGCAGACGGTGATGGTGTGCTGACCGACGCCGCAGAATCCATGACGGTTGAACAGTTTTGTCAGCTCATCGATATTGGCAATGGTCTGCACGGAAAGTTTTTCTTCAATCATGGCCGCGAGGTCAAGCAGACACGCTCGGTCCTCGGCACTGAAATTGCGCAGCGTGGTATCTGCCACGGACAGCGTGCCAATAACGATGTTGCGATGTGAGCGGATCGGGCAACCGGCGTAAAACTTGATGCCGTTCTCCCGGGCGAAGTCCGCGAACCGGGGATCCCGGCCGGCATCATTGACAATCATCATGTCAGCTGAGCGAACAGCCGCATGACTGAATGAGTGTCTGGCGGGAATCTCGGTCAGTTCTATCCCCTGGCGCGATTTGAACCACTCACGATTCTCATCCACCAGGGACAGCATGGCAAAGGGCACATTGAGAGCGCGTTTGGCCAGTCGGGTAAAACGGTCGAAACGTTCTTCGGGCGGCGTATCGAGCAGACCGAGGGATTTGAGTTCGGCCAGGCGTGCGCTGGAGTCGCGTTGTTCAACTGCTGAAGTCATGAATTTAAGACGCCGTATTACAAAGTCCCATCGGGACTGGTTCCAGTCTCCGTTTCGTCCGTGTCCTGTGCTGCTTCTTCCATGCATGGTCTGACGTCCCGGGAGGACGGCAGACAGTCGAGCGGGAATGTTATATGGTCCCGGTGCAGGGGGACACCCCGGTGGATCGAACTATTCGAATTAATTGTAAGGAGTATGTAATGACGCGTATGCCTGCCCTGAGTCTGGCTGCAGTGCCAGGACGACGACAAGCCACGATCGAGCTGGCGAAGGAAATCGAAAACCGGGGGTTTCAGGGGATCTACGGACCGAGTCTGGGAGACGCCCTGGCCCTCATGGAAGCCCTGGCGTTCGCAACCCGGGAGATCACTTTTGGCACCAGCATCATGCCGATTTATTTTCGCCAGGTTGTGGACTTCGCCAGCACGGCGGCCTTTATTCACGAGATATCAGGTGGCCGGTTCCGGTTCGGGATCGGGGTCAGTCATGAGCCCGCGCTGAAAGCTCGCGGTATCAGCGGCGGCAAGCCGTTGACTGATATCAGGAACTTCGTTGAGGAGCTTCGCAATGTACCCAGGGTCGGTGAGCAACCACCGCTGGTGCTGGCGACCCTGCGCAGGAAGATGATTGCGCTGGCTGAAGAGATTGGCCAGGGCATGGTGTTTGCCAACGGCGCCAGATCGCATATGTCGGCGTCGCTCTCCGTGCTGTCGGAAGAAGCCAGGTCTGGAGACAGTTTTTTTATTGGCGACATGATACCGACCTGTATCAGCGATGATATCGAAGCCGCCAAAGCGGTTAACCGTAAAACGCTGACCTCCTATGCCATGTTGCCGAATTATCGTAACTACTGGAAAGAGGCGGGCTACGAGGACGAGATGAATGGGATTGAACAGGCCATCGAGGCAGGTGACCTGGACAGGATCCCGTACTTTCTGACCGACCGTTGGCTGGCTGACACCACCCTGTTCGGATCGGCTTCCGACGTCAGGGAAGGCGTTGAGGCCTGGTTCGATGCGGGTATCAAGACACCGATCCTGGTGCCTTCTTCAGCAAACGGTGGCCAGATGAAAGCCTTTGAGGAACTCTTCGCGATTTACTGATCGGGAGACGTGTGCCCCGCCTGACAGGCTCGCCATACCGGCAACCGGCCCTGCGGGTTCAGGTCTGGAGGATCTGCTGGGCATTGCCGACGAACTTTTTCTCCTCGTCGCCTGTCAGTTCCTCCACGGGGCGTGGTTCCGGGATGTCGACGCCGCGGCGGCATGCGGGACGGGATTTCATCTGTTCCAGCCAGCGGTCCAGGTTCGGCAGCCCGTCGCGGGATACGCCTGACCAGCGATAGGTTCTGACCCAGCACCAGTTGGCGATGTCGGCGATGGAAAACTCACCTGCCAGCCATTCCTCCCCGGCCAGGGCCGTGTCCAGCACCTCGAACAGGCGGCGGGACTCGTTCTGGTAACGCTGGATCGCCGCCGGAATCTTCTCAGGGAAATAGCGGTAAAAAACATTGGCCTGGCCCATCATCGGTCCGATGCCGCCCATCTGGAACATCAACCATTGAAGTACGCGGGAACGGCCCGGTTCAGTGGCGGGCAGCAGTCGCCCGGTTTTCTCTGCCAGGTAGATCATGATCGCACCGGATTCGAAGATGACCAGGTTGCCTGCATCGCGGTCCTTAATGACGGGAATGCGGCCATTGGGGTTCATCGCGAGAAATTCAGGTGTTTTCTGGTCGCCGGCCCCGAGGTTGACGGAGTGTGCCTCGTACTCCAGCGCCAGCTCCTCAAGGGTGACGGAAGCCTTGTGTCCGTTCGGTGTCGCGGATGTGTAGAGATCAATCATGGCGGATATCCCCGGGCGCGATCTTTCGCTAACTGGATTGATTTTCGGCAGCCAGTGGCGGCTGCTTCATGAAGATGCCCAGCAGATGTCCGGCGATAAGCCACAGTGAGAAATCGTAGACAAGCTGCCAGATCTTCCATTCCACAGGGATCTGCCACCAGATCATGTCACCGACATCGATAGCCACCACGGCAACCGCGCCAGCGGCCAGTGACAATCTGGCAAAGTCGCGAAACTCCCTGGCCCCTGCCGCTTTGAAGAAAGCGACCAGCAGAATAACGACGGCCAGATTGAGCAGAAAACCGGCGATCATGGTGGTTGGATCAGTTTCTGCGGACCCGCCGTGTCGGATATGTACAAAACCGGTAGGGCCATTGGCGTACAGCGCCGCACGAATGTCGGGATCGTTGTTCATGCCCGGAATGAAGTAGGTGCCGGATTCAGGAAAGTGCTCGATGAGCATCTCCTGGGCGGCCTCGTCATCCGGCGTCTGTTGCCATGCGGAGTAGGGCAGGGTGCTCACACCCCAGTAGACGAAGCCCCAGATGTATAAGAGCAGCGTGGTAACGATAATGCCGATAATGGTTTTCTGCATTACGAATCCTCCCTCTTTATTACACTCTCTTCTACAAAAGGGAGAATAGCAATGACACGCTAGAAAGCAATCTCCCGACGCATGATGCGGTCATAGAAATCACTGTCCAGTCGCGTGTAAACCTGCTCACCGGGTTTCATGATCAGCAGGTGATCAGTGACCTTGTCCAGATGGAAAGCCTGATCCCGCAGTTCGTTCTTCTGCAGCTTGTGAGTCGACGTGGTGGGCAGTTCCTGAAGCACCCGGATAAAGATCGGGCGTGCGTAAGAAGGCAGGTTGGTTCTGATATGAACAGAGATCCCTTCCAGGTCCATGTCATGGTGAGACTTTTCTTCCCGAAGCACGATCGCTGCCATCCCGGCGCGGCCATCAGTGCCGGGTATCTCCACGCCATAAACGTTGGTAAAGACCACATCCTCGTGCTGATTGACGATTTCGCCGACCTCGTTGGTCGACACGTTTTCACTCTTCCAGCGGAAGGTATCGCCGACCCGATCAACAAACTGGTAGTGTGTCTGTCCGAAAGCGAATCCGACGTCGACGATCTTCATGAGGTCGCCTGTGTTGAAATAGGCGTCGCCTTCCCTGAACACATTGCGCAGGACCTTGCTGTTGGTCGCCTCAATGCTGGTGTAACCCTCGAACTCGGACTTCTCGGTGATTTCGATCAGCAGCAGGCCGGGTTCGCCCCGGGGTTGTTCGATACAGAATCCGTTCGGATCCCTGATGACCTCATCGTTGGCAACATCATAGGCGACGATCTTTGACGGTGCCGTACCCAGACCGACGGTGCAATCCTTGTTGAAAACGTTGGCGAACCCACCGTTACCCTCACTGGCAGCGTAAAACTCCCCAATTCTTTCGATATCGAAGCGGCGTTTGAAATCATGCCAGATATCAGGTCGCAGGCCATTGCCGACAATGGCGCGCACGGGGTTTTCAGCGTCCTTCGGTGACGGTGGGGCGGACATCAGGTAACGCAGTGACTCACCGATATAGACGAAGCTCGTACAGTTGTGGCGGCGAATGTCGTCCCAGAATGCGCTCACTGATAACCGTCGCCGGATGACAGTGGATGCACCAACGGTGAATGC
>JAQCAK010000119.1 GCA_027621895.1 Pseudomonadota bacterium
CTTGATGCAGATGACGTCCGCGTTGGACTCGGCGAAGGATTCTCTCGCTGCCTGCAGCGCTGCATCCTCGATATCCGCGATGGCCACCTTCATGCCCGCCCCGGTAAATGAACGAGCCATCGCCAGACCCAGACCACTGGCGCCGCCGGTGATAAAGGCGACTTTCCCTGCTACATCTTTCATAAGTCTGCTTTCATTTACGATGAATGTGTTTCACGGCATGATACGTGAGCAGCAGGGGGAGGCAAAGATGATCATCAAGAGTGATTACCGGATTCCAAGTGTCACTGACGGACATGCCGTGTTACTCAGGAACAAACACCTGAATGACGAGGACCACAGAATTCCGGAACACGCCGTACTTTTCGTCCATGGCGCGACTTACGGCGCCACAGCGACATTCGATTACGCGATTGAAGGTGAGTCATGGATGGACTGCATGGCCGCCTGTGGCTTCGATGCCTGGTGCCTTGACCTGCTGGGATACGGTGAATCTGACCGCCCGGTCGTGATGTCGGAACCAGCAGACCGGCACGGCCCCATTGTCGATACAGAGCATGCGGTGGCTGAAGTCGGTCGAGCGGTAGATTTCATTCTCAAGGACCGGCAGATCGAGTCAGTCAGCCTGATTGGCTACAGCTGGGGCTCGGCCATCTGTGGCCGGTTTGCGGGATTGTTTCCGGAAAAGGTCTATGCCCTGGTGCTCAGCGGCGCCCTCTGGGTTGAGCAGGACATTGCTTCAACCCCGGATCGGCCTGAACCGGGCAGCTATCGAACTGTCGATGTCGAAGCGGTACTGAAGCGCTGGTCCACAGGCCTGTCGGCTGAAGCCTTTGCGCAGATCATCCCGCCTGACCGCGCGAGGCAATGGGCGGAAGCCGTGGTCGGCAGTGACCCGGCTTTTGAAACCCTCGGTGTGTTAAGGGCACCCACCGGTGTCATCAAGGATTACCTGCACTGCGCTGCAACCGGTGAACCCTGGTATGACCCCGGACTGATCACCTGTCCCGTACAGATCGTCGTTGGGGAACTCGATGTGGAAACCACGCCGGAGCAGGGGCAGAAGATTTTTGCACTGCTGCAGGCAACGCCCGAGAAGCGCATCACAGTCATCGGGCACGGCACCCACACCATGCTCCTGGAGAACCAGCGACGAGCACTGTTCGACGTGGTGGGTTCTTTCCTGCTCAGTGTCTGCTAGGCGACTGCCCGGGTCGCGTTTTCAAGCCAGCTGCGGTCATCTCCCTGTAACAGGGGTGAGATTTTTTCGCGCACGGCCTGGTGGTAGGTGTTGAGCCAGTCGAGTTCTTCCGGCGTCATCATGTCGGATTCAACCAGCCGGGTGTCGAAAGGCGCGAAGGTGATGGTTTCGAACGCCAGCATACCGTCCTCACGTTCCCGGACGACCACGAGATTCTCGCAGCGGATGCCAAAGCAGTTCTCCTGGTAGTAGCCAGGTTCATTGGAAATCACCATCCCGGGCAGCAATGCCTGCTGGGGACCGGATTTCGAGATACGCTGCGGCCCTTCATGGACGCTCAGGAACGCACCCACACCATGACCCGTGCCGTGGTCATAGTCCAGGCCCTCCTGCCACAGGAACTGTCTGGCCAGTACGTCCAGCTGCACTCCGGATGTGCCTTTCGGGAATACCGCACGGGCGAGTGCGATATGGCCTTTAAGTACCAGGGTAAACATCCGGCGATGTTCTGCCGTGGGTTCACCGATAACCACGGTCCGGGTAATGTCGGTGGTACCGTCCGAATACTGGCCGCCGGAATCCACCAGGTAAAGATTGTTCATCTCGAGTTCGGCTGGCGTACCGTTCATGTGGTTGTAGTGGCACAGGGCGCCATTGGCGCCTGCAGCGGAGATGGTGTCGAACGACAGATCATGTATGTCCGACAGCTCTCGCCTGAAAGCTTCCAGCTGATCAGCCAGCTGCGCCTCGTTATAAAGACGGCCGGCGGCGACTTCCCGGTCAATCCATGCCAGGTAGCGCGAGACCGCGGAGCCGTCCCGGACATGGCAGTTTCGAATACCGGCCAGTTCTACAGGGTTTTTCTGTGCCTTGGGCAGGCTGACCGGATCCTGTCCGGTGATCAGTTCGCAACCTGCTTCCCGGCCGCGCAGCTGACTCCAGGCGTTGGTATTGTCCGGATCAGCGAGCACCCGGGTGTGCTGGGCGCCAAGGGATTGGAGTGCCTGTGCCAGCTGCTCCTGGGTCTGGATGGTGACACCCCGGCCCACGTGGGATGAGAAATCGTTAGGCAGCTTTCGCGGGTCGGTGTAAAGCACCATGTCGCCGCTGCTTTCCAGTGTGGCGAAACCCAGCAGGACGGGCAGGTGAGGAACATCTGCCCCGCGGATGTTCAGCAGCCAGGCGATCGAATCCAGTTGTGAAATCAAAGCGATGTCGGCGCCGGCTTTGCCGATCTGTGCGCCAATGCGTTCCCGCTTGCTGAGGCTGCTTTCCCCGGTGTAGTTTTCTCCCAGCAGCATGGCCATCTGGTAGTCCGGCTCCGGGCGGTCGTGCCAGAAGCGATCAATGGGATTCTCCGCCATCTCTACCAGTTCAATACTGTGCTTGCCCAGCAGAGTTCTGGCTGCATCGTAAAAGGCCAGGGTATGCATACGGGAATCGACACCCACGCGGCTGCCTGGTTTCAGGGCTGTCGCCAGCCATCTGATCGGTGGCTCATCGATCAGGTGATGGAACTCGAACAGTGCATCAGGGACCTGCTGCCTGACCTGCAGGGTGTATCGGCCATCCACAAACATGGCGGCCTTGTCCCTGAGGATAACGGCGCCGCCAGCGGAACCGGTAAATCCGCTGATCCACTCGAGACGTTCATTCTGGGGTGGTACGTATTCACCCAGGTACTCATCTGCACGGGGTACGACAAATGCATCCAGCTTCAATTCGCCCAACATGCCGCGTACCTGTTCCAGACGCGCTTGAACCTGTGAAAGTTTTTCGGTTGTGGTCATGCCGGCAATTTACCTGAAGGAAAGTGACTGGCCATTATACAGGCGATTGGTCCTTCAGGCTGCTCTGGCAGAAGCCCTGATGTGACCGATGAGCCACAGCCCGCTATGGACAGGCAGGGGGCGCTAGCGTTTAAGATGGCAGGCTGTTTCAGATGTTGTGAACCCCGGCATGGACCCGCTTGTCATCCTGCTCGCCTTTGCTGCAGGTCTGGTCTTCAGACGCATTGGTTATCCGCCGCTGCCCGGTTACCTGTTGGCCGGGTTTGCTGCCCATGGGCTCGGGGTTGGTAACCTTGCGACGATTACCGCGGTCGCTGACCTGGGGCTCCTGCTCCTGTTGTTTACCATTGGTCTTAAGCTTAACCTGCGCGAAATCGCGGTACCCCAGGTCTGGGCAGTAGCCGGACTGCACATGGCAATCGTGGTGCCGCTCACCACACTGGTTATCCTGCTGGCTGCGGCCGTCTTCCCGGTGCTGCATCTTGAGGATCCGGGGACCGATTTGCTGCTGGCCCTGGCGCTTTCCTTTTCCAGCACCGTGTTCGCCGTCAAGGCCTTTGAGGACCGGGGTGAGCAGGGCTCCTATCATGCGTCGCTGGCCATTGGCATCCTGGTGCTGCAGGACATACTTGCTGTTGCTGTCCTGGTCTATCTGTCCGGCAAGATACCCTCGATCTGGGCGCTTGCGCTGCCCTGCCTGATCCTGGCGAGACCCCTGCTGTTCAGGGTGCTTGGGTCAGCGCGTCATGGTGAACTTGTGCTGCTGTTTGGTTTTCTCATGGCAACGGGTGGTGCTGCCATCTTCGAGGCCGTCGACCTTAAAGGCGGACTGGGCGCGCTGGCTGCAGGCATGCTGCTCGCCGGCACAGATCAGAGCAGGGAGCTTTACAAGAACCTGATCAGCCTGAAGGACCTGTTCCTGGTCGGATTCTTTGTCCTGATCGGTTACTACGGGTTACCGTCGGAGCATATGTGGCTTGTTGCCCTGGTTTTAAGCCTGCTGATTTTCCTGCGTCCGATGATTTATTTTTCGCTGTTCGTGCTGTTCCGGTTGCGGGCGCGGACATCTCTGCTCGCGAGTGCGGCGCTTTTCAACTACAGCGAGTTTGGCCTGGTAGTAGCGGCCTTTGCAGTCGAGGCCGGCAGCCTGTCACCGCAATGGCTGACTACGCTGGCGCTGGCTGTGACGCTCTCATTCTTTATTGCAACGCCAATCAATACCCGGATTCATTCTCTTTATGGCCGTTTCAGTACCCGGCTTCAGACCCTGGAGCGTGACGAACGCATTCCGGAAGAAGTGCCTGCCGACCTGGGTTCTGCTGATATCGTGATTCTGGGTATGGGTCGCGTGGGTAAAGGCGCATACGAGCGTCTCAGGGAAATCTTTCCTGAAGATCAGATCGTGGGTGTCGAAGAGGTCTTCGATAAGGTCCGGAAGCACATCGACGCAGGATTCCACTGTGTACATGGGGATGCCAGTGACCACGATTTCTGGGCGCACTCCGGTCTCAAGCACAAGAAGCTGGTGCTGATCAGTCTGACGAACCATACGGAAAACCTGCTGGCAGTTGAGCAGGCCAGGGCCCTGGGTTTCACGGGAACCCTCGCCGTGGTTTCGCGGTTCAAGGATGAGAATAAGGAACTCGAGGAACTGGGGTGTATCGCGTTTAACCTGTACGGAGAGGCGGGGCATGGTTTTGCCGATCATGTCTCGAATGAAATCGAGATTGAATCGTCCTGAATGGTGCGCGGCTCGCACATGATTCGGGCAGGCAGGTAGTTTTGCACTCACCTGGGGCGGAAAAATTCGAACCTGACCCCATTTTTCGTTTCTTTTTTTCCAGGCCATTGTGCTTTGTTTTTATTTGGCTAAGATTTTGGACAGTAACTTCCATTCACCCGATATCAAAGGAGGCGCACCATCCCATTAAAACTTGGAGAACTTCACTCTTAACGATTCAGGTAATTGAAAACTATGGCGAAACGAAATCGCGCACGTTTATCAACCACTCGACATAAATCTGAAGGGAGAAAATCAAAGTCAGAAAGACAGGATCAGAAAAGCTATAGAAGCGCAGATATCTATACCCTGCATCCTGACCACCCAGGTAACTTTCATCCTGGTCATGCCAATCTCGACACCGCCTATTCCATGACGCGGGATCGTCGTCCCCTCGAAGCAAGAACCCCAGCCCAGAAAAAATACCTTTGTGCCATCAAGAGTCACTGTCTGACCTTTGGTATTGGCCCCGCAGGTACCGGCAAGAGCTATTGCGCAACCGCGATGGCAGCGGATGCGCTGGCCAGTGGCCGGATCGAACGTATCATCCTGACACGTCCAGCGGTGGAAGCCGGTGAGCAGTTGGGTCACCTGCCTGGAGATCTCAATGAGAAGTTCAGTGTGTACATTGATCCCTTCAGGGATATTCTCCACCAGCGGCTGGGCAAGGGTGCTGTTGAATACAATCTGCGTCATGGTCGAATTGTGGCTGCACCGCTGGCATTCATGCGCGGTAAAACCTTTGGCAGTGACACTTTCGTCATCCTTGATGAAGCACAGAATACATCCATTGCCCAGATGAAGATGTTTCTCACCCGTATCGGCGAGGACTGCAAGGTGGTGGTGAACGGCGACGTGAATCAGAGTGATATCCGTGGCCCGAATGGACTCGCAGATGCCATTGAGCGCCTGCGTGGCTTACCCGGCGTGCGGATTCATGAGTTTGATCGCGAGGACATCGTGCGCAGTGGTCTTGTGCGGGCAGTCATCGATCGCTACGAGGTAGAGGCCTGAAGCGATCGAATTACGGGTTCGACTCGCCGTTCGGGTCAACCACAGCCGGGCTGGGTTGATCCTTCGGTGAGTTGAACTGTTCGAGCTTTCGCTTCACCCTGGCTGAGTCCGGGTTGATCTCGAGCGCCTTTTCCAGCGCCTGCCTGGCGTCGTCCCAGCGCTTCAACCTGATCAGCGTGAGTGACCGATTGTAGTGAACGATGTCTGGCGCAACGTTCGCGAGTTCCAGGGCCATGTCATAGTCTGCCAGGGCCTTGTCGTACTCGTACATCTGGTGCCAGACATTCCCCCTGTTGACGTAAATCTTGCCCATATCGGGCGCCAGCAGCATGGCCTCGTCATGATCAGCCATGGCACTGGCCAGGTCGCCATTGGCGGCGTGAATAATACCCCGGTTCGTATAGGTTGCCGCCAGGTCCTTGATCATGAGGTCGTCTTTCTTGATGGCCTCATCGCAGAATCGCAGGCCAAAGGTCGTAAATGGATTGTTGCTTTCCTGGTAGCAGCGGGTCGCATTGTCTGAGCCGAAAGTCGTCTTCGCCTGGGCGTTGACGATGCCGGGCAACAGTACGAGAGCCATGATCACTAAAGATGATTTCATCG
>JAQCAK010000120.1 GCA_027621895.1 Pseudomonadota bacterium
GGATAAACGCTGGCGTGCACCACCGATGGTGAATCCCTGATCGTACAAAAGAGAACGGATCTGGCGGATCATCAGGACGTCCTGGCGCTGGTAATAACGGCGATTGCCGCGACGCTTGACGGGCTTCAGCTGGGGAAATTCCTGTTCCCAGTAGCGCAGCACATGGGGTTTGACCGCACAGAGGTTGCTGACTTCACCAATAGTGAAATATCGCTTACCGGGGATGGGTGGGAGTTCGGCGTTATGATCTGGGTCCAGCATACGCCTCTACTCTCGCTTTGAGTTTCTGACCCGGGCGAAATGTGACAACCCGCCGGGCAGTGATCGGAATTTCTTCACCGGTTTTCGGATTCCTGCCGGGACGCTGACTCTTGTCACGCAGATCGAAGTTGCCAAAGCCAGAGAGTTTCACCTGCTCGTTATTTTCGAGAGATGAATGGACTTCCTCAAAGAAGAGTTCAACGACTTCCTTCGCTTCTCGCTTGTTCAAACCAAGCTCTTCAAACAGCTTCTCAGCCATTTCAGCTTTGGTTAAAGCACCCATTCCTAATTCCTTAAGCTGGCTCCAAAAGATGCTACGAGAGACGACACGATACTCTCCATTGTGCTGTTGATCTCGTCATCCGTAAGAGTGCGGGAATGGTGCTGGAAGGTCAAGCCTAAAGCCAGACTTTTTCTATTAGGATCAATACCTTTGCCCTGATACACATCAAACAACTTTAGGTTTTGCAGTGTGTCATCGGCGGCTTCCTCGATGCACGAGAACAGCGCACTCGCCGAAACACTCTCATCCACTATGACCGCGATATCCCGGCGAACCTCCGGAAAACGGGACATGGCGGCATGCTGTGCCACTTTTTTGGTTATAACGGAATCGATATTGAGTTCGAACAGGTATATTGGATGCCGGATATCGAGCGTCTGCTGGATACGCGGGTCGAGCCTGCCGAGCCAGCCAACGACTTCACCGTCTTTCTTGATCGCTGCTGACTGTCCTGGGTGCAGCGCCGAATGGGATTCGGCAGCAAAACTGAAGGCAGCCGGGTCACCGGTCAACGCCAGCAGGCTTTCAACATCACCCTTAATGTCATAAAAATCGATGGCCTGGGTGTCATTCGCCCAGTTTTCACCCTGCCGGGCACCACAGGACACGCCTGCGAGCTTCTTCACCTGGCTGATGTTGTCGAACTGCAGCGCGGCCTGGTTGGGCAACTGGCTGAAGCACAACCCGGATTCAAACAGGCGAACCCTCGGTTGCTGTCGATTTACGTTATATATCAATGAGTTAAGTAGCCCTGCCCAGATGGTCGTGCGCATCACGGACATCTCGGAAGACAGCGGGTTAGCCAGGCTGATGGGTTCCTGGGCGGGGTCGAGGGTGCCCTGCAGGCCAGCATCCACGAAACTGTAGGTCACCGCCTCAAAGTAGCCCCTGGCAACCAGCTGATCCTTGAGTCGGTTCAGCGACAGCTGGGTTTCCGATCGCGGCGCCATGGAAAGGCGGGTCTCCGGCGTTCGCACCGGGAGGTTGTTATAGCCGTACACCCGGCTGATCTCTTCCACCAGGTCGGCCTCGATCTGGATATCGAAGCGATGTGAGGGAGCACTTACTTCCCAGGTCAGCTCATCGTCTTCCTCCATTTCCATGGCATGGAAACCGAGGCGGGACAGAATGTCACCGACCATGACCGGATCTATCTCGATACCCAGCATACGGGTGATTCGTGAGGCGCGAAGTTCCACCGTCTGCTCTGTTGGCAGTTCGTGGCTGTCGACCGTCTCGATGGTCGGTCCCGGCTGGCCGCCGGCAATGGCGAGCAGCAGTTCAGTGGCTCGTTCAATCGCCCTGACCTGGCCTTCCCAGTCAACTCCACGTTCAAAACGATGCGCCGCATCCGTGCTCATACCATAGGACCTGGCTCGCCCGGCGATGGCGGTCGGTGCGAAATAGGCACCTTCCAGGAAAATATCGCGCGTCCCTGCCGTGACCGACGTGGACAGCCCGCCCATGACGCCGGCCAATCCGATGGGACCGGATTCGTCAGTGATGAGCAGGGTATCCGCGTGCGTTTCAACCTCGCTGCCATCCAGCAGGGTCAGCTTCTCGCCCTGGGCGGAGAAGCGAACCATGATTTTGCCGGTCAGTTTTGCCAGATCATAGGCGTGCAGGGGCTGACCGAGTTCAAGCATCACGTAATTGGTCACGTCAACCACCGGGTCAATACTCCGCAATCCGGCTCGGCGCAGCTTTTCCTTCATCCAGAGCGGCGAGACCGCATCCTGGTCAATATCGCGGATAACACGACCGACAAATCGGGGACAGCCATCGGCACTGACCAGCTCGACAGGAAAACTGTCTTCAATCGTGGGTTCAATCGGCTGTCCCGCAAACGGCTTTACATCCATACCGTTCATGAGCCCGGTTTCCCGGGCCAGGCCGATCATACTCAGGCAATCACTTCGATTTGGCGTGAGGTCCAGGTCAATGACGGCATCCTGAAGGTGCAGGTACTCGATGATGTTGGTGCCCACCGGGGCATCCGCCGGCAGCTCCATCAGTCCCTCGTGGCTGTCACTGATACCCAGCTCACGTTCGGAACAGAGCATGCCGTTGGATTCAACGCCCCTGAGTCTGGCTTTCTTGATTTTGAGGTCCGGGAAGGTTGCACCCACCTGTGCAAACGGCACCTTGATACCGGCCCGGGCGTTAGGCGCACCGCAGACCACCTGCAGCGCTTCCTCACCGTTGCTGACGGTGCAGACCACCAGCTTGTCGGCATCAGGATGTTGTTCCACAGACAGGATCTCGCCCACGATGACATCCGAGAACTTAGCGGCGACAGGCTCGAATCCATCGACCTCCAGCCCGGCCATGGTGAGCTGGTCTACCAGTTCCTGGGTAGAGAGCGGGGGATCAACGTATTCACGCAGCCACTGTTCTGAGAACTTCATGTGTTACTTCCTGTCGATGGCAGCTACTTGAACTGCCCGAGGAACCTGAGATCGTTATCCAGGTAATGCCGCAGGTCGTCCACGCCATACCGCAGCATCGCCAGTCGATCCGGCCCCATACCAAATGCAAATCCTGTAAATTCTTCAGGGTCGATCCCGGAATACTGGAGCACCCGCGGGTGGACCATGCCGGAACCCATGACTTCCAGCCAGCCAGTGTGACTGCAGACCCTGCACCCTGCCCCGCTGCAATGCACACATTGCACATCAACCTCGGCTGACGGTTCTGTAAAGGGGAAGTAGGAAGGCCGGAAACGGACTTCCAGATCTTCTTTCTCAAAGAAGACCCGCAAAAACTCGATCACGGTACCCTTCAGGTCTGCGAAGCTGATGTTACGATCGATAACCAGCCCTTCCAGTTGGTGAAACATGGGCAGATGGGAAGGATCCGGCGGATCAACGCGATACACGCGACCGGGACACACAATGCGGATCGGCGGTTGACGGGATTCCATTACGCGAACCTGTACCGGCGAGGTATGGGTTCGCAGCAGAATCTCGGGATTGAAATAAAAGGTGTCGTGCATGGCCCTCGCTGGATGATGCTCGGGCAGGTTTAACGCCTCGAAATTGTGATAGTCATCTTCTATTTCGGGACCTTCCACAACCTCGTAACCCACGCCGATGAAGAAGTCTTCCATACGACGCAGCACCTGGGTCACCGGGTGCAGCGCGCCGATGTCGGCATTACGACCGGGCAGCGTGACATCAATCGTTTCGGACTTCAGCCTGTCACCGAGCGAGGCCTGCTCGAGTTCGTCCTTGCGGGCAGCGATTTCCTGCTGGACGATGTCCTTTGCCTTGTTGATCTCGGCACCTGCCGCGGGGCGTTCCTCAGCGGGCAGTTTCCCCAGGCTTTTCAGCAAGCCGGTCAGTTCACCTTTCTTGCCGAGATATTTAACACGCACGTCTTCCAGCGCGGCTGCATCAGCAGCGCCGGCGACAGCGTTTCTTGCACTGGAGAGAATGTCGGCTAATTCAGACACGATAGACGCCCTAAAGATCGAGATCCGTCGCGAGGCTCCGGGTGGCAGCCACGCTCAGGATGACAATTGATTGATGCACCGGCATCCTGCGATACCGGTGCAAGACTTCAGGCAGCAGATGCTGACTTTACTTTTTCTGCAAGTGCGGCAAAGGCTTCTTTTTCGTTCATCGCAAGGTCAGCAAGTACGCGACGATCAATCTCGATATCCTGCTTTTTCAGGCCATCGATCATGCGTGAATAAGACAGGCCATGTTCCCTCGCTGCAGCATTGATTCGCTGAATCCACAGGGCACGGAACATTCTCTTTTTCACTTTACGGTCACGGTAGGCGTACTGGCCTGCCTTGGTGACAGCCTGCTTGGCAACCCGAAAGACCCGCGAACGCGCACCCGAATAGCCTTTTGCGGCTTTTAATACTTTCTTGTGACGGGCATGAGCCGTCACTCCACGTTTTACTCTTGGCATTTGGAACTCTCCTAACGAGAAGGTTAGCTACGTCATCCTGAAGGCAGAAGTAAAAAGGGTCTCGTTGGCTTTAAGCACATAGGCTCTCACCGAGATCCCTCACTCTCGTTCGGGATGACCCTGCGGGTCAATCACCCAGCATCCGCTTGATGAGAGGAACATCAGCCTTGGCGATATCTTTCATACCGCGCAGGTGACGCTTACGCTTGCTGCTTTTCTTCGTCAGGATATGGTTCCTGAAGGACTGGCGATGCTTGTAGCCTTTTGCGGTTTTTCGGAACCGCTTGGCAGCACCACTGGCTGTTTTCATCTTGGGCATTTTCATACTCCGCTATTCAATTTCTATGAGTTTGAAAGGCTGAAAACCGGTCGTTCAAACAAAAACGCCAGAGTGTGAACTCTGGCGTTTCACTGAATCACCAGTTTCTATGCTTCGGCGGATTTCTCTGCCGCAGTGCCTTTCTTCTTACCTGTGTTCGGGGCTAACACCATGGTCAGTTGCCTGCCTTCCATTTTCGGAAACATTTCAACCGTACCAAACTCAGCAAGATCGTTTTCGATCCTTTTGAGCAGTTCCATACCCAGTTCCTGGTGCGCCATTTCACGACCCCTGAATCGGAGTGTGACCTTGGCTTTGTCCCCGTCTGTAAGGAAACGTGTCAGGTTGCGTAGTTTGACCTGATAATCTCCTTCTTCCGTCCCTGGGCGGAACTTCATTTCCTTAACCTGCATGCGACGCTGTTTCTTCTTCGCAGCAGCCTTGTCTTTCTTGGCCTCGAATATGTGCTTGCCGTAGTCAAGGATCTTGCAGACCACCGGATCAGCCTGGGGCGCAATCTCCACAAGATCCAGCTTGGCATCCTGTGCAGCTTTAAGCGCTTCAGCGATCGGCACAACGCCGACCTGTTCTCCGTCTGCACCAATTAACCGCACCTGAGGTACGTCAATTTCCTCGTTTATTCGTGACTTCTTTGAGCTTTCTTTAATGGATCATTCTCCGTCTGGGCCAGTCAGGTCGCGGATTATAGCAAAATCAATCCGTACGTCCCTTTTTTTTCACCTTTTCTTCCAGCAGCGCCGCAAAGGCGTCGATGGACATGGTGCCGAGGTCATCGCCATTCCTGGCGCGTACCGCGACCTCCCCATTTTCCATCTCCCGATCACCGACTACCAGCAGAAACGGCACCTTCTGCAGGGTATGTTCGCGAATCTTGAAGCCGACCTTCTCGTTCCTCAGGTCAGAGTCTACCCGAAAACCCTTGTTTTTCAGTGCCTTGGAGACTTCCACGGAATAATCATGCTGGTGATCGGTAATATTCAGCACAACGGCCTGCACCGGCGCCAGCCAGGGTGGAAACTCGCCCGCATAATGCTCGATCAGCACGCCAATGAAGCGCTCGAACGAACCCAGCATTGCACGATGCAGCATCACCGGTGCCTGACGGCTGCCGTCTTCCGCAACAAACTGTGCATCCAGGCGACCCGGCGTTGAGAAATCGACCTGCATGGTGCCGCACTGCCAGACACGGCCCAGGCAGTCTTTCAGGGAAAATTCAATCTTGGGACCGTAGAAAGCGCCCTCGCCCGGCTGATACTCCCAATCAAGACCTTTCGCATCGAGGGCCTGGGCAAGCGCCTGCTCTGACTTGTCCCAGATATCATCGCTGCCCACCCTTTTTTCCGGCCGGGTCGATAACTTGATGATAATTTCGTCAAAGCCAAAGTCGTGATACACCGCCTGCAGTACGTTGATGAAGTCCGAGACTTCCGCCTGGATCTGATCCTCCGCGCAGAAAATGTGGGCATCGTCCTGGACAAATCCCCGCACGCGCATGGTCCCCTGCAGCGTACCGGAGGGTTCGTTGCGGTGACAGGAACCGAATTCCGCCAGTCGAATCGGCAGATCACGG
>JAQCAK010000121.1 GCA_027621895.1 Pseudomonadota bacterium
AACCCCTATGCCTGGCTGTTGTCTCTCTATGAGCGGCCCTACCACCAGCATCACACGAAATCGATGACGTTTGAAGAGTTTCTCGTGCACCCCTGGAAGCTGGTCCGGCGAGACAACTGTCCTGGCGCATTCCTGAATTCGCCCATGACACTATGGAATATCAAAAATCAGTCCTACTTGTCCCTTGAAGGGCCACACTGTCTGGCAACGAGTAGCGAACAACTTCTGGAGAATCCTGCTCGGGTCATCGATTCAATCGCAACAGCCTTTCAGGTGCCAAAAGTCAGTGAATCGTTTGTTAACTTTGAGGAATCAACGAATGTCGCTGGCAAAACCTATAGCGATTACCGGGATTATTACCTCGAAGAGAAGTGGAAGCGTCTACTAACGCCAGAATCGATTCGCGTCATTAACGGACAGCTCGATGCCGGACTCGTGGAATCCCTGGGTTACAAACTGCTGGAACCTTTTGAGTCCCAGGATTCAGTGCCGCTGAATAGTCGTTGAATCTAGGCCGTCGAATAGTCGAGTTTCAGCAGCAACTCTCGATATTGCCGGTTGAACAGTGTTTTTACGTCCCCGGGTAACACGGCTGCCCATTGCCCCGCGCGTGGGTCCCGGATATGGGTGTTTCGGGATTTGAAGCGCCTGGAAGCAAAGTACCTGGCATAGACAATGCCCAGTTGCCGTGTGGCCCAGGGCAGGCCCTGGAATCGAAAGATCTGATCGAAAATCCGCGCTTCGTTGTTGATGATGTCTTCATAGCGAAAGGTTTGTAAGCGTTCGTTGTCCCCGGGCCAACTGGCCATGCTTTCGAAATGCTTCCTTCGAAACTCGATTTCAGCCAACAGGCCTTCTTTGAGGCTGAGACCGGAGAGATACTGGGAGTAAGACAGTCCCCTCGTCAGGCCCACCGGTACCGTTCCGTTAACCACTTCCAAATCGCTGTCGGTGGGATCCACGATATTGCACCAGGCCTCGGGTGCTCTCAGGTGGTAAAAGTACCCGGAGACGAGCAGGTCGCGAGGATCACGAATGAACCTTGTTACACGAGCCTCATGGTAGCTGTTCATATCCAGGGTGTGGTTGTTGATGGACGAAACGCGATAGTGCCTGGATTCCGACTCGAACTGCGATTTAAAACTCCTGAAGTGATAGTAGCCACCGGGGAGTGCACCCGATTTTCTGAGTGCGCCGAATACCTGTTTGAAATAGCGAGTGAGACATTTGTGATAGGAGCAGTGGATCAGTTGCGTCCGCATGACCGGCTACTCACTTCAACGGGATGCTGTCAGGGCTGGCTTGTCACCGGGTGCCCGGACGATAAAGATTGGTTTGGATTCACTGACCTTCGCCCAGGTTTTGCCGGACTCGGGCTTTTCCATCAGTGCCATAACCTCGGCGGCAACGTGTTCGGGTGTCATGAAGTCTATCTTTGCGGATCGCTGTTCCACAGGAACCAGCGCGGTATCGATGCCGCCTGGGCAGATCGCGTTGATCCTGATTTCCCTGCGGGCCAGCACAGGACCCAGGCTGCGAACCAGTCCGGTCACGGCGTGCTTGCTCAGAGAATACAGGGGGTCGAGTGCATAGGGGGTAATGCCCGCCAGGGAATCAGTGACAACGATTGAGGCGCCGGGTTGCAACAGGGGCAGCAGGGTGTGCAGGCCGAAGACCACACCGTCGACATTGACACCCATCAGCCGGCGGTAGCGATCCACGGTCATCGCGTCGAAGCGGAACTCCGACAGGGGGGCGCTGGGCGGCGCGAGCTGCACCCCGGCATTGAGATGGATGCGCGTTGGTACCCCGAGTTCCTGCCGCGATGTTTCAAGAAACGTGACGAGTTGCTGCCACACCGCGTGGTCCGTGACATCACAGTGTCGGTAGATTGCGCCGGTTTCTGCGGCCAGCGCCTCACCGGCTGGATCGTTGACATCCAGTGCCAGCGCCCTGTGACCGGCAGCTGTCACGGCTCGGATCACGGCGGCGCCGATGCCCGATGCCGCGCCGGTAACAATCCAGAAGTGTTTGTCGTCGCTCATTGTTCAGTCCCCTGACAGTGAAATTGATGTAGAACCCTGACCGTTGCCAGGCCATAGACAGCCCGTCGAAGGCCTGGCCTCGCGATTATGCCCGGCGGAGTTCCATGTAGCCGGGTGATGGATCGTGACCCACGAAGGTTTTGCCCAGGTCCTCGTAGTGCCGGTAGGAAATCAGTGCATGATTGGCAGCCTGGTGGGCGTCCCGCAACTGCCGTTCCAGCGGGCTGCTCATCTGGCTGCCCGTCGTACCCGCCGTATTGTTGATCATGCTGACGATTTCCCGGCCGGTCTGTGCCGCATGAGCACAGGACAACAGCGCGGGCCAGAAATATTCCCATTCCGGTTCCAGGCGTCCGCCGTCTTTCGGCAGGGGACCCAGGTGTGCCTCGAGGCGATCCTGGCTTTCCATGACGAATGCGCGCGCGGCCAGAAGTTCTGCCTGTGCCTTGCCGATACGGTACTGGATCTGTGCCTGATCTTTCAGCACTGAACTGGTACCCCAGGGGGTCTTCGCCTGCGCCAGTTCCATAAACGAGTCGAGTGCGCCGCGACACACACCGAGCGCAACTGCCGCCTTGTTGTACACGGCATGGGTCGGGTTTCGGTAGGTCGGGTTATCCCAGGTGTTACTGGGTGCGAGCGATCGAAACGGGAGTACGTGTTCGGGTGGCACGTAGCAGTCTGTCATTCGAACGTCCTGGCTGCCGGAGCCTCTCATGCCTGCCGTGTCCCAGGTATCAATGATTTCAAACTCGCCTTCCGGAATCATGAACGACGCCTGTGCAGGTTTGCCGGTGGCATCATCAATGGTCATGGCGCCCATGAGATAGTTCCAGTTGGCATTGTGGCAATTGCTGGCGAAGGATCCCTGGTAGTTCAGACGCCAGCCATCGCCATCCCGGGTCGCCTTGCGGCCGGGGTTGGGGCCATTGGCGGGTCCATGTCCCGAACAGACCAGCGCGCCCCAGTCGTCGAAAACTTTCTGCGCCAGGGCAGGGTCCATCTGGCGGATAATCAGTGAATTGATTTCTGATGAGATGTGGGTGCACCAGCCGACAGAACCGTCGATGGCGGAAACGGCTTCTACCACTTCGATCTGCTCGCGAGCGGTCAGGTTCTCGCCACCCAGCTCAAGGGGCAGGGCAAAACGATACAAACCCTGATCTGCCATCAATCTGGATGCCCAGGCTGGCAGGTGTCGAAGCTGCTGGGCTTCATCGCCGGCCGCGGCAAGTTCATCCCTGATTGCCGCGATACGGCTGAGAATCGGTGTTTTCGAGATTTCATCCCGGCGGGCAAGAATTTCTGATCGAACCATGTTGGTATTTTCCTGAGATATGGGAAGAACAGGCGAAAGGGTCGATCCAATTTCAACAGGAAAAGGGATCAAGGAAAAGGGGGACGCCAGTGACAGCCGTCGGATGGCAGCGATTGTCTGGTTACTGCGCCACGGTCACTACACTGGAAGTAATATCGAGCGTGCGCGATTGAAGCCGCCACTGACCGTTCTCGCGAATCGCCCTGTCGGTGTAAGTGCCGCCAATGACTGACACAGAGCCTTCTGGCTGCTCTCCATCGGGGCCAAACACGTGTGTGGCGATCACATAGGAAACGATGTCCGCCTGATCGCCTCTTATCTCACTGGAGATAGAACCCATGTGATGCTGGGTACTCTTGTACTTAGCCTGACGGAAAGCGTTGTTGACGAAATTCGCCCATTGCAGCGCGCCATCAGTGCTTGAGGTGCGATTATCAGGGGCAGGCACCGTCTGTGCCGGAACACCATCGAATGCGAGGGTAAACGAGAAGTTCCTGCTAAAACAGGTGCGGTAAATCGCCAGCGCTGCCGCAAAACCGGGGTCGTCAATATTGGCGGGGTCCTCCGGGTTGGTCCCGGTTATTCGCGCGTTGACCGCGCGCCCGATCAGATCAGTACCTCTCGCGTAGCAGACGGGTAAAACTTCAACTAACGCCTGCTCATTGCGGATTGAGGCTGGCTTGTCATCACCCGCCAGAACGCTGAAGCTGACAAAAGCCAACAACCATACGGCAACCCTTTTTGTTGTCTTCATAAGATTCCCTCTGGAGCTTGTTGTTGTGCCGGGGATCCTTGAGATTCCCTTCAAATATTGCTGTTGACCGATGTTTGCAGGGTCCTGTCTATCCCAGTAACCCGGGGTTCAGCTGCCAGACACTGAAGTTCAGCATCGCGGCAAAGCAGATCCATCCCAGGTACGGCAACAGCAGTATCGCGGCCAGTCTCCTGCCGAGACGCCAGAAGGCCGCGATTGTCCCAATAACCAGGGGTATCAGCAGCAGGATATCCAGAAAAGCGTACAAACCCTGCAGCCAGGCAAAAAACAGCCATGACCAGAGCACATTCACGAGCAGTTGCCCGGCAAACAGGGCCAGAGCGGGTTGAACCTCTGCGGGTTCCCCATCTTTCCAGACCAGCCATGCGGCAACCGCCATCAGCGTATACAGCAGTGACCAGGCAGGTCCGAACAGACCTGCCGGCGGTGCCCAGGCCGGCAGGTTGAAAGCGGCATAGATATCCGGCGCATCGGCAGACCCCAGCGCCGCGATGCCTGCCAGAACGTAGACGGCCAGCAGCCATCCTCCCAGTCCCGCAATGGATTGTAGTCTGGTTCGCGTCACAGGATTAGAGGTTGTAAACCCTCGCCGCTGTATCATGAAACATTGCCAGCTTTTCTGCGGGCGTGAAGTCCTTCACGATTTTCTTCAGGCCGTTGTACAGCACGTGATAGCTGATCGACCAGCGGTCTACCGGGAAGTTGCTTTCCATCAGGCAGCGCTCCGGGCCGAAGCATTCAATGGTGTGCAGGTAGTAGGGCCGTTGCGCTTCCGCGAATTCATCGGAAGTCGGCGGTGTGTCCCTGTCGTGCCAGCCAAAGCCGTTGTCGGGCATGGCCATGCCGCCGATCTTGGCCACCACGTTCGGGCACTTAGCGATCTCGGCGATATCGACTTTCCACTGCTCGAAAATCTCGGCTTTCTGGCTGGCATAGGGGCCAACTCCCAGCGGCGTGCCGAAGTGGTCAAGGATCATGGTCGTGTCAGGGCAGGCCTGCGCCAGCTCCAGGTAGTCGCGGTTCTGGTAGTGGTAGTGCCAGGTATCGTAGGTCAGGCCCAGTTTCCCCAGCAGGCGCACACCCTCGCGGAAGGATTCGCGCTGGTAGTGGTCTGGCGCTGCACGTCCTGCGATGCGCATCACTTCCGGGTGATCGGCTCTGGCACCCGCATCCCTGATGCCACGGAAGCGGCCGCCAGCCAGCGTTGCGTGTTGTGCCAGCAGATCCCTGAGCAGTGTGTTATCCAGTGACAGGTCCACGTGGCCAACAATACCCGCGATAGTGGCCTGGGTCGGGTCCTTGTCGCTGGCATCAGCCTGCTGGCAGACGAACTCGGTTTCGCCGAGTGGTCTTTCATGGTCAGGACCGTCCTTGCGGTACTCGGCATGGCATTCCACGAACACGGTCTTGACGACATTGTGGCCGGAACTGGTGTCAGCCCAGAGGTTCTCGAGCAGGTAAGGGGATAGGCCCGGGTGTCGCCAAAGGTGGTGATGGGGATCGACGATGGGCAGATCCGGTTCGATAATGTCTTCCTGGACAAGTGCCAGCCATGCCTCACTGCCGGGTTCAGTCATGGGATTCTCCTTCAGAGCATGTCGTAGAATCGTGCCTCAAACCCGTTCAGGGTCTGCAGGCACACGGGTTCGTAAAGCGGCAGGACCTGCATCAGGACAATACCACCGACTTTTTTGACCGGATCGCCCCAGAAATAGGTGTTGGCCACGCCACACCAGCTGTAGCTGCCGGGGCTGCGCATGCCTTCTGCTGGCTGCAGGTGAAGCTGAAAACCGTACCCGAACTTGTCGATACCGCCGCCGGTTGGAAATGCCCTGGCGAATCCTGGCTGGCAGGCGGGCTGTTCCGTGATGAACAGCTCGCCAATCTGGTTCCGGATCATGGACGCGAAGGTCTCGGGCCTGAGCAGCGGCGCACCATCATTTAACAAGCAGCGCAGGAACCTCGCGTAGTCGCCCGCGGGGGCGATCAGCCCGGCGTCGCCGATCTCCATGCGCGGGAAAAGATCCTGGGGCTCCCAGCCATGTTCGCCCTGCCGATGTGCGCGAGCCTGGTCGGGCCGGGGTTCGTACGAGGTGCTCGTCATGCCCAGTGGCGAGAAAATCATCTCAGTCAGGGCAGCTTCCAGGCCTTTTCCGGTTACGGACTGGATCACCTCGCCCAGTACCTGGGTGCCTGTGCTGTAGGTCCAGGCCTCACCCGGATCATGCACCAG
>JAQCAK010000122.1 GCA_027621895.1 Pseudomonadota bacterium
TTTTCGATCCCCCAAAAAAAACGCCGGCTTTTGCCGGCGTTTCCCTTTTACTCTCGGGCTTATTCCGGGTTGCCGAACTGACCCAGGAATGCGCCGTCTGTGCCGCTGAAGACATTGATCTCATTGAATCCGGAGACCAGTGAGCTGAGGGCATACAGCAGGTTATTGGTTGAGTCCTTCCAGATGGCCTCGTGCTCATTGCCGTTGCACAGCACCGGAGTTGATAGCACGATCTGGTTATTGATGTTCAGTGTGCCATCGGTGCCAACGGTGAAATGAGCGAGTTCATTGCTGGCATAAGGCGCGCCTGGCTGGGACTCGAAGTAACGGACATTCCACAGTCCGGCAATGGATGCCGGGATGGTTGTCGGTGTCGCCTCACCACCGAAGAAGCAGACCTGTCCCAGTGAATCGATATCAACGGGTGAGCTGCCGCCATCCTCGCCGGAAGCCTCATCGCCGCCGGTATCTCCCGTGCTGTCACCTGAGTCACCGCTGGAGCTTGAATCGCCCTTCACATAGTCGTAGCGCAGGCTCACATCGACGGACAGGCCGCTCTGCTGGGCAGAAAAGGCAACATCAAAAGTGACCTGTGCGTCCGTGTTGGTGATGATAGTCACGGTGAGGTTGGTGATGCCGGTCAGTCCGGCAACCGTTTCCTCAATCACCTTCTGTACTTCTGTTGTATCGCTGGGAGAGGGCGCAACAATGTCATTGATAGTGATATCGAAAGCGGTACCCACGCCCATGACGCTGATCTGACCCGAGATGGTCAGGTCGTACAGACCAGAGATGTCCACGCCGCCACCGGTACCACCACCCGTGCCGCCACCGGTTGCATCGTTGATCAGGTCAGACAGCGAATCCGGCAGGTTAACGCCTGCATTGGCGATGACTTCCAGAACGTTGGCATCGATCGTGATTGAGATGGAGTTGGCTTTGGTGACCAGGTCCGCATCTGCGAGTGTGCCTGCAGCTGTCTGTATGGCAGCGCTGAGCAGGTTGGCGAAATCGCCGGCAGAGTAATCCAGGTCCGTCAGGGCCCCATCGATGCCGGTGCCGTCTATGTCGCCGTCAGCGAGATCTGCTGCCAGCTGTTCCAGAATCGACAGTGCCGGGGACGTGTCGCCGGCGGCCAGGGTAGCCAGGCCCGCCAGGGTCAGCGCATAGATACCCGCATCGTCATTGGTCAGGGACTGGGCTGTGAAGTTTGCCTCGCTGACCACGGTTGGCGGGGTCAGGATATCTGACAGATCCGGCGCGAAAGTATCACGAATGGAATCGTTGATCGCCTCGATATCCGTCGCTGAAATGCTGGCGCCCAGTTGTGCCGCAACCTGTGCAGCCAGCTCTGTCAGGATCGTGACACCGATCTGGCTCTGCGGGGAGGGTGCGTAAGCTCGTATGGAAACTGAAGATGGCATCGGCAGCATGGCACCTGCAGATTCGTCAAAGTAGGTCGCACTGTCATTACCGCTCACCGTTACGACGATTGGGCCCGTGTATGAGCCATCGTGGGTAATGGAAACCGTTCCGGTAGCATCCAGCGTACCCGTTGCCCCCGCGATTGCTGTGCCATCAGGCATTGCAATGCTGACATCTGCACCGTCAATGAGGCCCAGGGACGGGATAACCACGATGGTCTCTCCCGTGGTGCCATCGTCACCACCGGTGCCATCATCGCCGCCAGTACCATCGTCGCCACCGGCACCCTCGTCGCCGCCCTCGTCACCACCGGCGCCATCATCGCCACCGTCGCCACCACTGGCATCATCGGGTGTCGTAATTTCTGGCGCATCAAATCTGCTGTTGTCGCCGCCGCAACCGGCGAGCACGAGAAACAGGGAGAGAAACAGTATTCGGAACAGATTAGTCACGTTATTCAGCTACCTTTTGTTTGCTTTCGAGATAAAAGAAGTCGAAGGATGATTATCGGTGAAGCGCGATCAGGTTTGCCCACCCGGTCGGGGGGGCGGCTGGAAGATAAACGGGGTGGCTGACTGGACTCAATTGTCTACTTAGCGGGTGTGTACCAGCAGCGTGATACGTTCCTGCCCTTCAAGCAGTGGTGAGAGCTCCGCGATAACCTGTTTCCTCTCATCCGAGTTGAGCCAGGCTTCCCAATGGGCAAGCGTTTCCCACTTGGACAGAATAATTCGCCGCTGCGGGTCGAGGGTGTCTTTCAGGGATTCGCCCGCGATACATCCGGGGGCACTCACGACCTGGGTGATGGTGCGTTTCACCGTGCTGTCGTAATAGTGTTCGAGACCCTCGGCGATACGCCGTTCTATTAATACCCTGATCATCTTTTCTGTCCCTGAGCTGGGCAAAAATTATACCCGGATCAGGTGAAGCCACAACTTGCTATAATCAGGCGCGTGGGTTCAGGCTGGTTCACTCAACACAGTTGACCGGATTAACCTTGCTGTTACGCCGGCCTCCCGGGTCGGCCTGGCATCATGAACCTTTCATGACAATCCTTTCATGATAAAGAAGGAGCTTTGACAGCCAATGACGGGAAAGGACGTTCAGGCAGCGGACGTTGACATAGACGCGCGGGGGCTTCGCTGCCCGGAGCCGCTTATGGTTGTGCGTAACCGGATGATGGATATGGAGAAAGGTCAGGTCATCAAGGTCACGGCTACTGATCCGTCTACCTCCTGGGATTTCCCCAAGTTCTGCAATTTCCTGAACCACGAGCTGTTGCACGCTGAAACCGAGGGCGAGCTCTATCTTTACTGGATCAGGAAAGGATAGGTCCGGACTCTCCCATGACCCAGGACTCGGTGCACTACTATTTCGCCTATGGCAGCAATATGAACCCCGCGCGCGTGGAACAACGCAGGATGCAGTTTGAATCTGCCGTGAGTGGCATCCTTCACGACTTTGAGCTGGCATTCAATAAACGTTCCGTCAAATATCCGGGCGCGGCTTCCGCAAATGTGATGAACCGGCCAGGCGCGAGGACCGAAGGTGTTATCTATCGCCTGACCGAGCCGGCACAGATCCAGATGATGGACCCCTATGAAGGATATCCCGTTAGATATCAGCGGCAGGCACTGCCCATCGAGATCGACAGCGGCAGCGTTCATGCCTGGGTTTACATTGCCAATGCTGATCACGTGGTCGAGGGGCTGAGTCCCGCCCGCTGGTACCTGGAACACCTGCTGGCCGGAGAGCCTTTTCTGTCACGGGAATATCATGCGGGGCTTGCGCAGGTGCCATGCCTGCCCGATTCCTGGCAGGAGCCGGGATCATGAATGCATCGACGGTGTGTCGGGTGTTTGAATCCTGTTTTGTCCCGGATTACAACATCCGGCTCTGCGGCGGTGCCGATGAACCGCTCTACGAACCAGTCACGGATAGCCAGCAGGCGGTCATCTGGTTTCGTGATGATTACGTCGCCAGCGCGTTACATGAGGTCGCGCACTGGTGCATTGCCGGTACCCGGCGTCGTCAGTTAACCGATTATGGATACTGGTATACGGCGGAACGATCGCCGGCAGACCAGCGACAGTTCGAGCGGGTAGAGGCGAGGCCCCAGGCGCTGGAATGGATATTCTGCCAGGCAGCGGCGATCCCCTTTCGGGTCAGCTGCGACAATTTCGACCCGGATGCACTCCGGCTGGATGAATTCCGGCAGGCGGTCAGGCAGGCAGCGCTGGACTGGTTGAGCCGGGGGCTGCCGAGAAGAGCGGCGCGTTTTGTCAGCCGACTCTCTGAAGTCAGCTCTGCCTCTGATCCCCTGCAGCCAGCGCTCTACCAGGAGCTGCCACAATGACCGGTATGCCAGCCGGCTATGTCACGGACCCGGGTTTTGATCCGGCGGAAGATCACGTGGGGCCTTTCTATTACCGCAAAACAGAGGCTGGCTATCAATGTGCCTTTACTGCCGGGGACAGGAACTGCAATCTCAACGGTACTGTTCATGGCGGTATCCTGATGACCTTTGCGGATTTTTCTCTCTGCCTCGCGGCGTCGGACCACTACCAGTCAGAATCGGCGATTACGGTGAGTTTCAATGCGGACTTTGTAGCCGCAGCCGAATCAGGCAGCCTGATTGAATGTACACCCAGAATCGTCAGGAAAACCGGCAGCATGGTGTTCGTGGATGGTGACCTTCGGGTTGGGGATGAGATCGTGATGACCTTCAGTGCGGTGGTTAAACGGTTGCGCGAAAAATGAACGCCGACAGTCAGCCATTGCCCGTGTACCTGGTGGATGCCTCGATCTATATTTTTCGAGCCTATTTTTCCATGCCGGATACCTTCGTCAATCACCAGGGCCAGGCGGTGAATGCGGTCTACGGCTATACCTCCTTCCTGCTGGATCTTCTCGGCGGTGACCCGGCCTATGTCTCGTTTGCTTTCGATGAAAGCCTGAACACCTGCTATCGAAACCGGATATATCCCCAGTACAAGGCCAATCGGGACCTGCCCGATGAAAACCTGGAATACCAGCTGGCAAAGTGCCAGGAAATCAACCGCCTGCTGGGGCTGCATCACCTCAGCCTGCATGATTACGAGGCTGACGACATTATCGGCAGTCTCCAGAAACGGCTGGCCGGCGATCGACCGGTGGTTATCGTGACCCGTGACAAGGACCTGGGCCAGCTGTTGCGGGACGAAGATCTTCTATGGGATTTTGCGGCGAATGATTTTGCCGGCCCGGCAGAGGTTGAGCAGAAGTTCGGTGTCCAGGCCGGACAGATCGCGGATTTTCTGGCACTGGCGGGCGATGCAGTAGACAACATTCCCGGTGCACCGGGTATCGGTGCCAGGTCCGCGGCACGGTTATTGTCGCATTTCGGTGACCTGGACGGTCTTTATGCGAATCTTGACCAGATCGAACAGACCGGCATCAGGGGTGCGAAGAAAATGCGCCAGACACTTGAGGCTAACGAAAGCCTGCTGCGAATGTTTCTGGAGATCACCCGCATTTACCGGGATATCGAGTTGCAGGTGTCGCTTGATGACCTCAGGCCCGCGGCCCCCGATGCCGCCGGAATCGCCGGTTTCTGCGATGAGATGAACTTCGGTCAGCGGGTTCGTGACCGCCTGGCGGCGCTCTCCCACGGTAGTGCCTGAGGGATGTCTGGGCGAGCTCTCCGGATCGGCCTGCTGATCAATCCCGTGGCCGGCATTGGTGGACCGGTGGCGCTCAAGGGCAGCGACGGCGTGGTCGAAGAGGCCAGGGCAAGGGGCGGTGAAAGTCATGTGCATGAACGGGTCGCACACTGTCTTGATGTCCTGATTTCAGACCAGGAAGACAACTCGATTGCCTGGTTTGCCGCGCCGGGAGAAATGGGCGCCGACCTGCTTCGGTCGAAGGGCCAGCCTGTTGTCGAGACCGGGAGTATCGTGGCCGGTCGGACCACTGCCCAGGACACGCGCCGCTGCATCCGTGAACTGGCTGATGCCGGCATCGACCTGCTGTTGTTCGCCGGTGGCGATGGTACGGCGAGAGATGTCATGGACAGTGTTGCCGGTATCCCGGCGGTCGTTGGCATACCCTCAGGTGTAAAGATGCATTCCGGGGTGTTTGCCAACACGCCAAAAGCCGCCGCGCTGCTGATCCGCAAAATGCTGGCAGGAGAACTGCTGACCCTGGTCCAGGCGGAAGTTCGGGATATTGACGAGGTGTCGTTTCGAGAGGGTATCGTACGGACTCGCTTCTACGGCGAACTCCCCGTTCCCGATGACCTGCAGTATATGCAGCAGACAAAAATCGGCGGGCGTGAAGTAGAGGAGCTGGTGATTGAGGAAATCGCTGCGGACGTTCGGGAAAACATGCAGCCTGATACCTGGTACATCATGGGTTCGGGTTCCACCATTGCAGGCATCATGGAGAGCATTGTCTCCCCGCAGTCCGGGCTGGCGCCAACGCTGCTCGGCATTGATGTGGTTCGCAACGGGGAACAGATGGCAGCGGATGTAACCGAGCAGGACCTGCTCGAGGGCCTTGCGGACGGTGCACCGGCCCGGATATTTGTCACGGCAATTTCGGGGCAGGGCCACATTCTGGGTCGCGGCAACCAGCAGTTGAGTCCCCGGGTCATCCGGCGGGTGGGCGCCGGGAATATCTCCGTTGTGGCCAGCAAGGCCAAACTGAATGCACTCAACGGGCGACCACTGCGGGTAGATACCGGGGACGAACTGCTGGATGCTGAACTCGCGGGCCTGCACGCCGTGATCACCGGGTACGAGGATCGGGTTTACTACCGGGTTGCCTGAGGCGAGTTGCCGGTCATCGTCGTGACGCGTCGGTCGGGTGTCAGGCTGGTGTGGTGACGCCTAGGAATGCAGGATATGCGACACCACTTTCTTGATCGAAATGGAAT
>JAQCAK010000123.1 GCA_027621895.1 Pseudomonadota bacterium
TCGCACACAGCCAGTCCCAGGCCTGTTCCCCTGTCCGATGAGGGTGTGTTGACAGGATGGGCAGTTGCATCTGCTGTGGAGAAGCGTTTTGTCCGGTTCCTGGTCCTGGTCCTGGTCCTGGTCCTGGTCCTGGTAGAGAAGAAGGGTTCAAAAATCCGCGCCTGTGTTTCAGGGTCCATGCCTGTGCCTGTGTCCTCCACGGTGATCATGAGCTCATCCCCGACCTCGCTGGCGGCTATCCGCAGAGTTCCCCCGGCGGGCATGGCATCCCTTGCATTAACAGCCAGGTTCAACAGCACCTGCTCGAGCTGGACGGGATCACCCTGGGTACAGGCCCCGATTCGGCCATGCCCGAGTTCGAATTCGATATTGTCAGATAACAGTCGACGTAGCATGTCGGCAATGCCGTCGAGCAGCAGGTTGATGTTGACCAGAATGTCTGTGTCGTGGCCCTGGCTGCTGAAATCCAGGAGCCGGCGAACCATCGCCCTGCCGCGTTCAGCCGTGTTGCGAATTTCGCTGACATCCTGTGGTGTCCGGATACGCTGATCAGACCAGTCCTGTTCGAGCAGGTCCAGATAACCCTGGATAGCGCTCAGGATATTGTTGAAGTCATGGGCGATCTCTCCGCTCATCTGGCCAACGAGGGACAGCCGCTGTGTATCTGCAAGCCGGGTTTCCAGTTGCGCTATCTCCCTGCGCTGGGACTGCGCCAGGGTCATGTCCTCGAGCAGGCATGCATGAAACCATTGTCCGTTCGCCTGCAGCGGCTCAATCGTGACCCGAACCGGAATGATACTTCGACCCTGGTGGATGGCGGCTGCAGATTCCCTGTGTAATGAATGGGTTGCCGGCGATTCGTTGCCGGCCGTGGCCGGTTGCTCGTGTGCACCCAGCACGGGGTGAAGATGCCGGGAGGCCATTGTCAGGGGCAGCACCGCTGTCGCAGGCTGACCCTGCAGGACTCCGGCACGATAGCCCAGCAGACTTTCCAGCGCTTCACTGGCGAACCGGATGGTGCCCTGGCGATCAAGGATTAACCGGGCCTGATAGTGCCGGCTGATCTGAGCCAGTCCGTTCGTGAGGACGTTCACATTGCTGTCGGTTGCGCCAGGCAGTTTCCCGGCAGGGTTCGCTGCTGACCTGTTGACCTGAACGAGCAGTCGCTCAAGTGAGCGGCTGCTGTCCAGGAGCAGCTTCACGTAGCCGGCCGCCAGCTGTTGCTGCTCCTGGGTTCTGCCAGCTTTTGACCGGCTCTTGTGGATATCGGTCACGGTGGGCAGTCGCACCTGAAAAGCGGCTTTATCACCGTCGACCCGCCATTCGACAATGGCGCTCTCTCCATCGATCAGCAGGGGTAACCCCTGCAGCTGACCGGCCAGGAACAGGCAGACAGCCTCAGGAATATGGCGTTTGTTGAAATCGAGTGTAATGCGGTAAGCCGGAGACCGGGCCGGCTTCTGCAGGTCGGGCGTGATCGTGGCATCAAGCAGAAAAGGCGAAACGCAGAAACCGCCAGGACCAAAAGCGGTTTCCAGGAGCTCACTGCCGGAAAGCAGCAGCGGGGCAAGGGCAGTTTGTTCCTGCAGGCAGCCGTGCTGCCAGGAAGACTCTCCGGCGCTGACCAGGGCCTGGCGGCCGAACAGTTTGCCGAAGGCGGTCGTCAGCTCGCAGCAGGTGTCCCAGTCGATGAAGTCCCAGGACCCCTGAATCCGTCGCAGCAGGCGTTCGGGCAGGATCCCGTGCTGCTGGCAGATTTCCAGCAGTTCCTCAATGCCGCGTGTACTGACAATCTGATGTGTTCCGGCCATCGCTGCTGCGCTTCATGTCGGTTCTGACATCCATGGCGTTCGAGTATAAACCTGTCACTGTCGGTGAATGCAAGTCGGTTTGCCCGCGATGAAGCGCGGGTTTTCCAGATGGCAGGATCAGGGCAGCAGGCGCTTTTCAGCGATATCACTCAGGTCTGGATGTTCGTCCAGCGCCTGTCTGCCTGTTTCCGTTACCTCGTAGCAACCTCGCTTAACCCGGCGGAACCAGCCATAGTGATTGTTGGCCAGCAGGGGCTGAAGCCTGTCAGCCGTTCCCTGACCGGCAAAGTAGGGCCTGAGTTCACGGATGAGCATGGGTCCGTGTCGGTTGAGCAACCAGGCAATGGTAAACGCGGATTCACGGTAGGCGGTGTAGATGGTGACACCGCTGCTGCCTCCCTGGTTGAGATCCAGGGTTCTGCCGCTGACTTCCTTGAGCACCGCATTGCGCAGTCGCTGGTTAAGCCTGCCCTCGTACGTCGGATCGAACCTGAGTCTGGCAGCGGAGCGAAGGGGGCTAAGGTACACGGTGAGCAGGCCCAGTCCAAGGCGCTTCAGTACCTTTTCGCTGCCGCGAAAGGCGCGATTGAACCGGGCAGGTTCGGGGATGGCGATGTACACCGCCCGCGACAGATTTTGTCGATCCACTGCCTGCCGGACAACGGTCAGGTTGAGTGAGGTCTTGAGTTCAACAATCGCCAGATCATCGTCCCGGATGCCCACCACATCGCAGCTTTTGACCTCGGCGTAAGTTGAGTAGCCGAGTCCGGTAAGGTAGTCCCGAACCGGTGGAAACAGGTCAGTCTCTTTGACAGCTTTTGGCATCGATGAGCATCAGTGGCTTATTGGTGGGTCTGGAGCTGGTCAACCAGCCTGCGGTGCAGACCCTGGAAGGATCCGTTGCTCATAATGACGATGTGGGTTGCGGTGCTGGCGTCCCGGCATCTTCCGAGCAAAGTTTCCAGCAGTGTTTCAATATTCCCGTAAACCGCTGAACTCCCTGTCTCCAGGCCGGACATGTCCCATGCGACCTGCCCGGGTTCGTACCACAGAACCAGGTCGGCGGCAGCGGCAGACTGTGCCAGGGTTTTTGCGTGGGTGCCTTTCCGCATGGTGTGGGAAGCGGGTTCGATCACCGCGATCAGTCGTGCGTTCCCGATCCGCTGACGAACGCCTTCCAGCGTTGTCGATATGGCGGTGGGATGATGGGCAAAGTCGTCATAGATTGAAAGCGGCCCGCCCTGGTAGATCAACTCCATGCGCCGCTTGACACCGTTGAAGTGGTTAAGGGCCTCACAGGCGACAGCAGGCGAAACCCCGGCGTGCCTGGCGGCGGCCACCGCGGCCAGGCCGTTGGCGACATTGTGCCGCCCCGTCAGTGGCCAGTGGATTTCACCGCAGGACTTCCCATCGAGGAAAACCTCGAAGTGACTGCCGTCAGGGCTTATCGACACGGCATGGTGGGCGTCGGTGCCGAGTGTTAACTGGGGTGTCCAGCATCCCCGATCAATGACGTCAGCCAGGTTTTCATCGTCAGCGGGACGAATAACCAGTCCTGAACCCGGCACCGAGCGCAGTAGCAGATGGAACTGTGCCTTGATGGCGTCCAGATCCTCGAAGATATCAGCGTGATCGTATTCCAGGTTGTTCAACACCAGGGTCTGCGGCCGATAGTGCAGGAACTTGGAACGTCGATCAAAGTAGGAGGTATCGTATTCGTCGGCCTCGATCACAAAAAAAGGTGTATCGCCCAGTCGCGATGAGCGGGCGAAATTGCCGGGGACCCCACCGATCAGGAATCCGGGGTTCAGACCTGCATAGTCAAGAATCCAGGCGATCATCGAAGTCGTTGTCGTTTTTCCGTGAGTCCCTGCTACCGCAATGACCCAGCGATCCTGCAACAGGTAGCGCCCGAGCCACTCCGCGCCGGATGTATAGGGTATGCGGCGATTCATCACGGATTCCAGCGCCGGGTTCCCCCGTGGCAGGTTGGCGTTGCCGACGATCACCATGTCTGTATCGCCAGGTACGCAATCAGCGGTATAGCCTGCGTGCAGCTCGATACCCGCTTCTTCCAGCTGTGTGCTCATCGGTGGATAGACATTCTCATCCGTGCCGGAAACCTCATGACCCAGTTCCCGTGCAAGCAGGGCGATGCTGCCCATCAGCGTTCCACAGATCCCCAGCAGATGGACTTTCATCGGGGAAACAGGTTGAAGGCGATGATCACGCCAGTGAGTTCGATCAGGAAAGCAATCGCAGAACCCTGAAGGACGCTGATAGCGACAGCCCGATGGTAAATATAGCCGGCAATCGCGAGCCACCATCCGAGGCAGATCCAGGTGGCGGAATCAGCGAACATGCGCAGTGCGTCGATCTCCCCATGCAGCAGAATGAAATTGAATGGCAGCAGGACTAGCAGCATGATGGCGTTTGTGCCCAGCAGCGCTGACCAGGTGGCGCGAAACCGCGAGGTCATGCCTTTAAACTGCAGTAACAGGTAGGTGACGCCTGCCTGCAGCAGCACCCCAACGGCGATGGTGCCCAGCAGGGCGCCGGCGGACTGGTCCGGTCTTGTCAGCATCACGACGCTGATCGCGATCACCAGGTAGGTGGTGAAGACGGCAACGGTTGCAAAAGTGGAAGAGGGAAGGCGTTCCGGATCTGCTCTCAGCAGACACAGCTGCCAGAAGAAAAGAACGATCTGCATCACCGGGCCAGGTCCCGGACAATGACGCTTGTGACACCTGCTGGGAAAAATTTAAGAGTTTTCATCCTGGTGCTCATTATCCGACCCCGCGTGTGTTGTTCAACCTGATTGTAGGCTGGCCTGCTGCGCCAGGAATCAGTGGGTACCCAGTCGCGCCAGGAGATCGGTAACAAGATAGTCAGCCGTCACGTATCCACCGCAAACAAGGACAGGACCCTGCCCCGTGTCCAGGAACACCGTGGGAAGGGCATCGATGCCTCTTGCCCTGCACCAGTCGAATTCCCGGCGGGTCGCCTCGGTCAGCGCGGTTTCGGTCATGGCAGAGAGGAACGAATCCCGGTTAATGCCAATGGTTTCGATTATGCCGAAAAGAGCGTCCAGATCCCCAATGTTCACGGCATCCACATAGAAGGCTTTCTGCATACTGTAGAACAGCTCCCAGGGTTCTTTCCCCAGGTATTGACGCGCCAGCATGATGGCGCGACAGGCGAGTTCACTGTGATAGATGAAGGCGGCGTCTGCCGGGAACGCACAGGCAAAGCGCTGTCCGGTGATTGCGGCGACCTCGCGCCAGAGTCGCAACAGTTGTTCCATGTGAGCCTCACCCAGGGGTTTTCCAGAGACGACCTGCAGGCCGGCGCAGCGAAGCTGAAAATCGAGCCGCTCACCCAGCCGGGATTTTGCAGCAAGTATCTCTGGCAGTGTCCCCCAGCACCACGAACAGAAGGGGTCGGTCATAAAAATGAGCTTGCCCTCGCGACTGTTGTTCAGTGCCTGATAGTGACTGGTCATGGCGAGTTGCCGGATTCTCCTGTGGTCGGATTGCGAGCCCCATGCGGGATACCCTGGCAGGTGGCGTCAATCCGTTGCGTTCTGAAAACTCAGCGGTGACAGCAGTACGCCCGTGATGTTCCTGGGTAGCTGTTTCTCCACGTCGACAGCGAGCGCACTGACCTGCGGCCAGATATCCATTCTGTCCCGGTGGACGGGGGTGCTGGCCACTGCGAAGTAGTCCTCACCCTCGACCTGGATCTCGACAATGGGTTCCCGTTTCAGGTTCAGGTACCAGTCCGGTTTGCTGGTTTCCCCCGGTTCCCTGGCCGCGACGATGATGTACTCATCGCCGAAGCGTCGATAGAAGACCGGATCGACCCTGGTTCTACCGCGCCTGTCGTGGGTTTTGAGCAACAGAATCGGTTCCGCGATAACCTCGTCCAGCATCTTTATCCCCTGTTTCCCCTGAGTGAAACAGGTTAGATCGTTGCAGCAGGCTCGGCGTCCGGAAAGGTGTGAACGGTCTGTTTTTCCTTCCCAGGCGCAGACAAATTTCCCAGGGTGTGACCGGTGTCACAGATTCGCCGGTCAGTCTGGCAGGCCGAGAACCCGCTTGCCGATGATGTTCATTTGAACCTCATTGGTACCACCGTAAATCGTGACGGCTCGTGAATTCAGCCAGTTGCGCGTGGTATCGAGTTCCTTCTGCTCGAATCCCTCGCCTTCCCAGCCGATACCGCTGAATCCCATCAGTTCTGAGCGGAGTTCCGTGGCATTTCGTGCCAGGTTTGAGCCCACGAGTTTGAAAATAGACGTGGTATCTCCCGGGGTCTTGCCTGACTGGTTTTCCTGGGCAACACGCTGTGCGGTCAACTGAAAAGCGCGTTCCTTCATGGAATGCTGGAGAACTTTTTCCCTTGCACCCGAATCAGCGATTCTGCCGTCTTTATCACCAGCATACTTTCTGGCGATTTCCGCGATTTCGTTGACCTTCTTCTGCTCCTGCGTGTCTTTCTTTTTGCGGGCGCCGGCGAGTCCGCC
>JAQCAK010000124.1 GCA_027621895.1 Pseudomonadota bacterium
GCAAGACGCAGAATGCCGCTGGTCTCTGGTCGACTGAGTATCTCGTCCCAGATTTCACCTTTCACTGCCTGCAGGGAAAGGTCGGGGAACAATCTGTTTCGATTGCTCCGCTTCTGGTCTTCATTCCAGATTTCCTCGATGATCGAGTTGATAAACGACCGGTCAGTCATCAGTTCAGTAACCAGATTCACACCAGCGTTGCTGGGGTAACGACCGTATATGCCGGGGGAAGTCCAGCCCGGCATCTTCCAGCGGATATCAGGCGCGACGCACGCGTCCGGTTCATAGACCGCGGTGGTTGAACGACCGGCCGACATGTCCGGACAGCTCCAGCAGGTTCCGCCGGTTGTGTTGGCCCTGTCTAGCGTCAGGCCTTTTTGCTTGGCACCGCTTTCTGCCTTTGACTTTACACGCTTGTACTGCCAGTTGATGAAATCAAAATCCTGTCCTGAAGGGCAGGTTACCGATTCTTCAAGCGTGGCGTTTTCGAAGACCACGTTTGCAGACGTGCCACAGGCCTTCCAGCTTTTTACCGACTCACCGGTTCTAACGTAAGTGGATGGGCAGCTGAAACAGGTACCGCCTTTCTCCGGTTCCAGGAAAGGATCGACGCTCTGGCCATCCTCGCAGACGGCTTCATCCTTAACCAGTTTGGCTGGCGCCGTGTCGCTGGCGCTGAACTTGAAGCAGGCCTCGCTGGTGCCGATATGCTGTATTGATCGCTTGTAGCCGGGGGGGCAGGAATGACACTTGCCATCCCATCCATCCCAGAATTGACCCGATCCCGCGGGACAGTCCGTACCGAAAACTCCGGTACCCTTGCTGTGACTGACGATTTTCGCGTAGTTGTTCTTCGCGGGTTTAACGCAGGCGGTGTCACTGTCGATATGATCCCAGCTGCGCTCATAGCCTCCCGGACACGACCAGCATTCACCATCCCGAATCGGATCGAAAAATGAACCGGCGGGGCAGATGGTGCCATGAATCTCGGCCGGGGCAGTATTGGTTTTGGCTGCTTTAACGATATCGCCGATGAGCTGAGAGCCCATCACCTTGGCGGCTTTCCCGCCAAGTTCTTTAGAGCAGGCCCGGTCGCTGTCAGGGTCCCACCCACCTTCGAAGCTCAATGTATAGCCGTCCGGACAGGAGTGGCAGGCCCAGGTAAACAGGTTGAATGTCGTACCGGCGGGACACGAGGGGTTTGCTGAACCCTCAAAGGTGGCTGACGTGCCCAGGCAGTCAGCCTGACCTTCACCGCCGCAAAGGGGCTTCAGGGATTCCCGTGTATCGTATCCGTAGCTCCCCTGTGACAGGGTGACTGCGCTCGCAGGGAATGTCATAAAAAGTGAAAGCAGGCAGGTTAACCATAACCCGGTCGGGTTTGATGTTCTCATCGTTCGCGTCCCTGGAATGTCTTGATTCGTTACTCGACCAAGATAAGGACTCGGCAAAGGCTTGCGACGATTGTTACTGTCGATTAGACATCCTATGCCGATATGGCGCACTTAAACAGGATTAATGGGGGGGAGGCAAAAGTTTCCAGGGTCTCGAGATCTCCTGCTCTATGGCGTGCGGTATGCCTGGCCTGAGCGGAATCCCCCCAGGTGTTTGGAACTTCGACGGTCAGTCAGCCCGGCCAATCGGATCAAGACCCGCGCCATCCCGCCCCTCGGTGCCCGCGGTTTTAAGTCTGCGCTCACGAATACGCCAGCCTTCTCCGGTTCTTACCCAGACGTCGTGGTACTGGGCATAGAGAATAAAATCCTCGCTGCCATCAGCCGGCCGATGCCAGGCATGGAGATAGCACATTGACCTTGCTTCATCCGCGGATTCAAAGGTGATCTCGATATTGGTGATGTAGTGGTGGGTCGCCTGGTAGGCTGCGACCAGTGGCGCGATCAGCTGGTGGATGTTTTCCCGCCCCTGGGTCCAGACGTCACCACCGAAACAGATCTTTCCGTCATCGGCGAAAATTTCCACCTGTTTGTCCACACGGTTCAGGTCTACCCAGCGGGTATACCAGTGCAGGCCGTCGGTGATGGCCTGTCGATCCAGAATCTGCTGAACTGCTGCGTCGCTCATGACTTTCTCCTTGTGATTGTGCTGATACAGATCGCCAGCGCAGCCGACCTGCTTTGTGCCATCCTTACCTTTTTCGCTTCGATTGTGAAGGGTGCTGATCCGCCACAATCGACACTGCAATACCGTTCAGTGCTGATGTGCCACTGGGCGCGTCCACCTCGGCAGCGGCAACCAGCCGATTGTAGTTTTCGCCTGGCTGTAATCGGGATTGCCTGAGGCCCTGGGTTTGACTGAATCCGTGAGGCATGACGACGATCCCCGGGAGGATATCCTTTGTCAGGGAAACGGGAATCCTGAGCTGGGCGCTGCCTGTACTGACCTGCACGGTATCACCCTCGCCAATGCCGAGCCGGCCAGCATCATCGGGATGCATCTCCAGCACGCAGAGATTCCTGCCTCGACCGAGCATCGGCAGGTTGCGCAGCCAGGAATTATTGCTTCGGGTATTGCGTCTGCCCACCAGCCGAAAGGTGGAGTCGCTGTCGGGTTGTTCCTGGAGCAGGCGATCAAGATCATCAAGAATCGCCTGCGGGCCAAGATCTATCCTGCCGTTGGGGCGCCGTACAACTTCTGCAAGGCGATCTTCCCGTAGCGGGCCCAGGTCGATGCCGTCTGGCGATGCTGCAACCCTGTTCAATGTGAGTCCATCGCCGCCACTGAAGTGATCGCCGAACCGACCCACGCGCATGCCCACGTCCAGCAGTCTTTCCACTCCCTGAGTGGGCTCGATCAGCGCCATGATTTCCTGTATGTCCCTGCCATGAATGGGGCTTGTCGGGTCATTGCAGTGAGCTGCGACCAGTCCGGCGATCACGGTGTCCTCGTAGTTATCCAGTTCGGATTCCGTCGCTACCTGTCGGTATCTGGTCAGGTATCCCAGTTGCAGCATGGTTCGCCACTCGTCTGCCCTGTCGGAGGCAAATACCGGCGATGAATACCTTGCCGCATTCCGGTAACCCATGGCGCCAAGGAAATGATCATAGTGTCCTTCCTCGAAAGGAGAGGTGCCGGGCAGGATCACATCGGCGAACTGGCTTGTCTCTGTGTGGTAGATATCAACACAGACAACGAGATCGAGTGACGCGATGGCGTTCGCCAGTCGGTCACTGTCCGGGTTGCTGACCACCGGGTTCCCTGCCACGCAGACCAGCGCCCGGATCTGGCCCTCACCGGGCGTCTCCATTTCCTCCGCAAGTGCCGCGGCGGGAAACTGTCCCAGGACTTCCGGGTATCCGGAGACTCGCGTGTGATATCTCGCGTAATTCGGACTATTGGAAGAGGAAGCAGGACTGCGGTAGGGCTGTTCCGGGAACATGGCACCGCCGCTGTGATCGAGACTGCCGGTCAGCAGGTTGATCACTTCTACGAGGAAGCTCGTCAATGTCCCGTGGCGCTGAATCGTGGTCCCCACGCGTCCATAAACAACCGGGTTGGCAGCCGAATCCAGTCCACCAACGATGTCCATGATGGTCTCGCCAGGAATGCCGGTCATGAGAGCGGCCATCTCTGGCGTCACTGTTGCAAGTCTTGAGAATAATGAATCGGCATGCTCGATGGGATAGGAAGAGGGAATGCGTCGACCTCTGCGGTGAAGTTCTGCTGCCAGCGCAGCCAGCAGCCAGGCGTCAGTTCCGGGTTTGATGAAGACGTGTTCGTCGGCGAGCCGGGCTGTTTCGGTGCGCCGTGGATCTACGGTTACAAGGCGACCGCCGCGCGATCGCATGGCTCTCAGTTTGCCGCGGAAATCCGGGACCATCCAGAGACTGCCGTTGGATACGATCGGGTTTGCGCCCAGCATCAGGAGGTAATCGGTGCCGGTGATATCAGGTACCGGAATAGCCATGCCATTGCCGAACATCAGTTCGCTGGCCAGCTGCTTCGGCAGCTGGTCAACGCTGCCCGCGGAGTAGATGTGCGGCGAACCCAGGGCACCGGCAAAGATGCCCAGCCCCATGCCCAGCCCGACATTGTGGGCGCTGGGATTACCGATGTAGACGGCAACCGACTCGGGACCATGGTGTTCTATGACCTCTCCCAGCCCCGCATTGATGCGCTCGAAGGCTTCCTGCCAGCTGGCTTCGCGGAAGTCATTGCCCTCGCGCACCATTGGAAAGCGCAACCGGTCCGGGTCTACATCCAGTTCACCCAGCGCCAGGCCCTTGGCGCAGATATGACCGGTTGAGAAAACGTCGTCGGGGTTCGGCTCGATGCCCGTGACGGTTCTGCCGTCGCTGGCGATCCGAAGTCCGCAACCCGCCTCGCAGATGGGGCAGATTCTGTAGTGCGTGTCGTTGATAGTTTGTTCGCCAGCTGAGACCAGCGATTATCTTAACCCGATCAACCCGTTAGTCCCCAGCGTACCCGCTCATTCCAGTCGTGAATTCATCTGCTATGCTGAGGATAAACAACCGAGAGGACCGCGCTCCATGGAAGAAGGACTTGAAAAGAAAACTGGCAAGCCGCTCGCTCACTGGTTGACGGTCGTGAAAGCCAGCAATCTCGAGAAACATGGTGAGATCGTGAAGATGCTGAAGACCGGGCACGATTTTACTCACGGGTTCGCCAACTTCGTTGCGCTCAAAGCCCTTGAATCTGATGCCGCTTCATTCGACGCTGATGAGCTGATTGATGCCCAGTACGGGAAAAAGCCGGCGCTGCGTCCCCTCTATGATCTGCTGGAACAGAAGATCAGGGCGCTGGGCAAAGACGTGGAAGTAGCGCCCAAAAAGTCCAGCGTCAGTTTCCGCGTCAAGCGCCAGTTTGCGCTGGTTCAACCTTCCACGAAAACCCGCATTGACCTGGGTTTGAAATTCAACGACCGGGCGGTTGGTGGCCGGCTGGAAGACTCAGGACCATTCGGCACCATGTGCACGCACCGGGTGCAGATCACGGATATCAGTCAGGTTGATAGAGATCTGCTGGGTCTTGTCAGGGAGGCCTACCTCGAAGCGAGGTAGCGCCACCGGCAGGACTTGAAAAATGCCTGATTGACCCTACTAAACAGGGCACCTCGTGATAGAGGCTTTAGAAGTCTCCAGATAACGGAGCAATGTTTATTCAATATATCCTTTGAATGGAGGTTGTTAAGTTATGCAAACATCTGATGTCACACCACTTTTTCGTACCGCCCAGACACTTGATCGGATCTGGGATGGACTGAATACATCAATCGGCTTTGACCACCGGGGTTACCCGGAATACGACCTGCTCCAGACAGGCGACAACGAGTTTCGCATCACCCTGGCCGTACCGGGGTTCCTGCAGTCAGAGATCGAAGTCGAGACCCGGGAACGGGCCTTGTGGGTTCGTGGCCGGAAAGCGGTTGATCCCAATCACAACCAGTACCTGCACCAGGGTATCCGGGAGCGGCAGTTTGAGCGCAGCTTTCATTTGCCCGAACACGTACAGGTCAGCGGTGCGAGCCTGAAATACGGGCTGCTTCACATCGATCTGGTCCGGGAGATTCCTGAAGAACTGCAACCTCGCAGAATCGAGATTGAGGTTGAACGGCAAGCCATTGAAGACCAGTCGATTCAGGCGGCCTGAACCAGACCAGGATGACGGGGTGATCACCCCGTCATCATTCAACGCAAGCAAAAGGAGGAAGCAATGACCAGGACACTGCTTACCGTGATATCCATAGTGCTCGCGTTCGTCCTGGGTATGTCAGTGATGTGGGGATACCAGCAGTCTGCGCAGCAGAAGCAGGTGCTGGATGACAATGTCTATTCCTGGCGCGGATCAAACAGGCCGGGGGTTCAGTTCAGCCCGATTGTCATCCCGCCATCAACCACCATTTCTGCACCGGTGATATACACGCTTTCATCGGAACCCAGGTAGACAGCCATGTTGCCGATATCACGTGCGGGGTCCCCCATGTAGCCGATGGGCAGGGACTGCGAGATCTGGGCCCGCAGGGCGTCGCGATCCGGCGCTGCGTTGAAAATCGGATCCATGATGGGTGTGTCGATAATGCCCGGATGTATGGAGTTGCAACGAATCCCCAGGGGTGCGTTTTCCAGGGCAACGGTTTTGGTCAGCAGCCTGACGCCACCCTTGCTTGCGCTGTAGGAAGCACCGCCCCGCTGGCCGCGAAGCCCGACCACCGACGACAGATTGACAATTGATCCTGACGCGCCGCCGGGGTTCCGCTTCATCTGACGAATACCGTATTTGCAGCCGAGGAAAACCCCGGTCAGGTTCACATCAAGGACTTTCTGCCATTCTTCCAGGGGCGTTTCGT
>JAQCAK010000125.1 GCA_027621895.1 Pseudomonadota bacterium
GGTGCAGAAATCCCGTACTTCACCAGGTCCTCGCAGATCTTTGGACCAAATGTCAGCACCGGCACATAGTGGTTATCCATGACATCAAAGTGAACAATATCAGCCCCCGCGTCGATCACCGCGGAGACTTCCTCGCCCAGCCGGGCAAAGTCCGCAGACAGGATTGAGGGTGCAATCATGATTTCCGATGACCTGGTTTCCAACTTGAGCGGCTCCGACGCTGTAAAGCCGCGAGTTTACCGGCTGGAAGAGACCAAAGCTAACAACCCCGATTGGCTGATGGCCTAGACCCCGGGGTTTGCCGTACCGAGATCAGACAGCAGTTGCCGGTAACGCCCGGGTGTACCGACATCACACCAGTATCCCTGGTGGATTTCCCCGGTCAGCCTGGAATCTGCTATCGCCTGATTGAACACCCGGCGCAGGGGGAAGTGTTCGTCCGATTCAGTACCGAGCAGGTCGGGATGAATGACGCCGACGCTGGACCAGGTCATACCCACTTCAGGCGGATGGCCCGGATTCTGCTGCCCGGATTCTACGATTCGAAGAAATCCCTGTGGGTCGATGGAAAAATCTCCCCCCGGGTGATGTGGCGGATTCGGGACCATCACCAGTCTGCCAAGCGTCCCCGCCAACAACGGCACTGCCAGCGCCGAGAAATCCAGATCAATGTAGATATCAGCGCTGACGACCAGGAAAGGTAATGGGCCCAGCAGCGGCAAGGCCCTGCGGATTCCTCCGCCGGTTTCCAGCAGGGTCGATTCCTCGGAATACTGCACAGAAACACCGTACCTTGATCCATCACCCACCTGCTCCCGGATCTGTGATCCCAGGTAATGCAGATTGATCACGACCTCTGTAAAGCCAGCGGCACCCAGCCGTACAAGATGGCGTTCAATCAGGGTAGTACCACCGATAGGGAGGAGCGGTTTCGGTAATCGGTCCGTGATTGGTCGCAGCCGCTTACCGAGACCGGCGGCGAGCAGCATCGCCTTCATGGCTGTGCCGACCGTCGGAACCGGGGCTCCACCTCGGCCTTCATCCAGCCATGAAAGTCGGCCAGCGCCGGGTCAGGATAGTACCCTGATGCCTCGATCAGATAGTCCAGAACCAGTGGTATATCAGCCAGGTACCTGGGTTTACCATCGCGAAGATTGAGTCGACAGAAGATCCCCGCACATTTCAGGTGACGCTGCATGCCCATCAGGTCAAACCAGCGCAGCAAAGGTGCGCTCGCATCGAGCGTACCCGCCATCTGCAGGCGTTGATGGAAATCCGCTACCGCCCGTTCAACCAGATCGCGGTCAAAGCGGTAATAACAGTCCTTGTAAAGAGAAACCAGGTCATAGGTGACAGGGCCGATCACGGCATCCTGGAAATCCAGTACCGCGGGTGTCTCTTCACCCGCCAGCATCAGGTTTCGGCAGTGGAAGTCGCGATGCACGAATCGCGCGGGTTGCTCGAGAGCGCTTTCCACCAGCAGTTCGTAAACCGGTTCAAGGAGCTTTCTTTCCTGGGCGGCTGGCCTGAGACCCAGCTGTCGATCAAGAAACCAGTCATGAAACAGGGACATCTCGTCCATGAGACGCTGGCAATCATAAATCGGCAGGTCAAGATCCACCGCCTGCATACGGACAATCGTCGCAACCGCGCGATCATAGATGTCATCAATGATGGAGGGGTTGGACCGGATTTCCTGCAGGTAAAGCTGGTCTCCCAGGTCGGTGATCGCCATGAATCCCTGCTCCAGGTCCGCAGCCAGCAGACGCGGGCAGTTGATACCTGCAGCCAGCAGGGCCCCGGCGATACGAACAAAGCTGTGGTTGTCCTCATGCTCTGGCGGCGCGTCCACGAACACGATACCCTCGGCACCGCTGGAAAAACGGAAGTAACGACGAAAACTCGCATCGTCGGACACCGGGCGCACAGGTGCGTCTGCACTTACCTGAAGATCGAGCCCGGCCCGACTGGACCGCGCCCACTCGGCAAGCGCAACAACCCTTGAATCTGACTTCTGCAAACTAAATCGACTGACCTGCTGACATGAATACTTTATTATCCCCACAATGCTTTGATCGGGACAAATGCTTTAGCGCGGTATGACTTTATCTATCCTGACCAGGCTGCTACCTCCTGCACTGCTGTTCGCCTGGGCAACCAATGCCAGTGCGCAGACCGCTGCTGAAATCGACTGGGTCCAACGGGACGCGGGCACGTGTTCCGGTGAATACGTCCAGCCTGAATTCCCGGTTCGCGGCGATGCCGGCGACGGCCGGGTTGACGCGGTAGCAGGCAGGATCGAGCACGTTCAGGATGACAACACCACCCTTTCCGGCGGATTCGAACTGACCCGGGAACAACGGCGGCTGCAGGGTGATTTCGCAACCCTGGATGCCAGCACCGACCGGTACGTCGCAGAAGGGCAGATCAGGTTACGGGAACCTGACCTGCTGATCACTGGTGAGCGAATAGAAGGAGACCTGTTCTCCGGCACCGCCATCATTGACAGCGCCAGCTTCCTGCTCCATCAACAGCGACTGCGCGGGACAGCCACCAGACTCGAAAAGCAGAGCAGCGGTGAGGTGTCCATTGCCGATGGCACTTTTACCACCTGCGATCCTGAAAGCAATGCCTGGGCGCTGTCCGGCAAAACCATCCTGCTCAAACCCGAACAGGGCTATGGTGTTGCGCGAAACGTCAAACTGGCCGTCAAGGACGTGCCCGTCGCCTGGTTTCCCTACCTGCGGTTCCCGCTGGATGACCGGCGCCAGTCAGGCATCCTGGTCCCATCGCTCGGCAATGACAGCGAGGGTGGACTGGACCTTGCCGTGCCCTACTATTTCAACCTTGCACCCCATATGGATGCCACCTATACCCTGCGAACCCTGGCAAAACGCGGCATCATGCATGAGGGCGAGTTCCGGTTCCTGACCCGACAGACAGACAACCTGGTAGCAGCCACTTTTCTGCCTGATGATGATGTTTTTGACGACCGGACCCAGGTCAACGCCACGAACCCCGGGCAATTCGAGAAGCAGAACCGGTGGCTGGGTCATATCCAGCACCAGGGCCGGTACGGTCGACTGTCTACCCGGATCAACTATGCGTCGGTATCGGATATCGATTATTTCCGGGACCTGGACGGCTTCACTGCGACAGACTCGGATTTTGATCGGTCCATGGACCTGAATGACTCTCCAGCCCTGCTGCGACACGGCATGGTGAGTTACTCACGCCAGCACTGGCAATCCCGCCTCGAGCTCAGGAATTTCCAGCAACTCAGCCAGAATCGCGCAGAACAGTATGAAATACTCCCGCGCCTGACCCTGGCCGGCCAGCGCAGGTTTGGCGGTATCGTCACTGAAGGAAAGATTCAGTACACCGAGTTCGATTTGAAAGACAACAGCCGCGCCACGGGTTCACGTACCGTGGCCGATGCCGGTGTTTCACTCCCGTTCCGGCGTCCGTGGGGCTACGTTACGACTGCAGTTCAGGTTTACCATCGCAACTACAGCCTCGACAACACCACGGCCGGGATGCCGGACAGCCCGTCAATCAGCACCCGAAGCGCGTCCGTTGATGCCGGCATTTACCTCGACAGGCAGGTCAACTTCCGCGGCACCTCCATGACTCAGACGCTGGAACCCCGTCTTCACTACCTGTACGTGGAAGAGGATGCCCAGAATGATCTGCCGGTGTTCGATTCAGCCCTGATGACACCGTCTTTCGACAGCCTGTTCAGGAACCGCCGCTACACCGGTTATGACCGTATCGGCGATGCAAACCGGTTCGCCGCGGGTTTGACCACCCGATTCCTGACCCCGAGGGGTCAGCAGGTCTTTTCAGCCAGTGTCGGGCAACTGTTCCATCTGGAGGACCGGCAGGTCAGCTATGGCGAACCTTTACGCACCGATCTCACGGCAGACACATCGCCTGTGTTTACTGCCCTGAACCTGCGTCTGGGTCGCTTCAGTGCAGTGGCTTCCTATGAATTCGACGCGAACTCCGGTCAGTCAAACCGGTCGTTCACCGCGCTGCGATACCGGGGTGCCAACCAGTCCATCTTTAATGTCAGCCATACCATGACCGACCAGGACGTCCAGCGAAATGCCTCTTTCCTGGACGAGGAAGAAACGGATCTGTCATTTATCTGGCCCCTCAGGGACCGCTGGCACCTGATTGGCCGATGGAACTATGGCTGGGACAGTGGTCAAACCATAGAGTCCATGCTGGGAGTCGAATATAATGACTGCTGCTGGAAAGCGAGGGTCGTGTTTCGCCGCAACCTTGACGAACCCCGGTTCGTCACCGTGACCTCGGCCACCGGTGCGTCACAGCTGGTCACGGATCGGCGGGCAGACAGTGGTATCTATCTTGAGATCCAGTTGAGGGGTATCGGGTCCCTCGGCGGCAGACTCGACTCGCTGCTGAGAGACGCCATTCCCGGTTATGAAACGACAGGACAATAAATGAAATTTTTCTTGAACAAATTCAGTGCAGTTGTGCTGCTGACACTGGCTGCCAGCAGCAGCCAGGCGGCCATGGTGCTGCTTGACCGTATCGCCGTCGTTGTCGACGAAGATGTCATTATGATGTCTGAGATCGAAGACCGGATGCGAACCATCAAGGCGCAACTTGCGGCCAGTGATGGCAACCCGCCACCGGATGACGTGCTGCGCAAACAGATTATCGAACGCCTGGTTATTGAGAGCCTGCAGCTCCAGACAGCCGACAGGGCGGGAGTCAGGGTGAGTGACGACGAACTCAACCAGGCCATGGCAGGTATTGCAGCACAGAACAACATGACACTGGAACAGTTCCGCACGGCCCTTGCCAGGGACAATGTTTCCTGGTCACAGATGCGCGAACAGGTACGGCGGGAATTCGCCATCAGTCGTGTTCAACAGGGCATGATGCGACGACGGATCCAGGTCAGCGAACAGGAGATCCAGAACTTCCTCGCCTCCGATATTGGCCAGGCGGTCACCGCTGATGAGTTTCAACTGGGCCAGATACAGCTTTCCCTCCCACCGACTCCCTCGGCGGATGACATTCGACAGCTGCAGAAAAAGGCGCAATCACTCTATGACCGACTCCAGGCCGGCAGCGACTTTACCAGCCTTGCCATCGAATATTCCGATGGACAGAACGCGCTGAATGGCGGTGACATGGGTTGGCGAAAGCCGGTTCAGCTGCCCACGATTTTCTCTGACCTGGTTGAAAACATGGCCGTCGGCGAAATCCGGGGACCGATCAAGAGTGGTCGCGGATTCCACATTATCAAGCTGCTGGACCGTCGTGGTGCCGAGGCCGAGGGGCAGATCGACCAGACCCAGGTCCGGCATATTCTGGTCAAACCCAATGAGATCCGGAGCGACCAGGAAGCCTATGAACTGGCGGACAGTCTTCGCCAGGAGATCATCAACGGAAGGGACTTCGCAGAAGTCGCCAAACTCTATTCCGATGACCCGGGCTCTGCATTAAGCGGCGGTGACCTTGGCTGGAGTCGGGCCGGTGTGTTTGTCCCCGAGTTCGAACAAATGATGAATGACACGGACATCAACGAGGTCAGTGAAGTATTCCGGTCACAGCATGGCTTCCATTTTCTGGAGGTGACCGGGCGACGCGTGGAAGACTTCAGCGACATGTTCCGGATGGGTCAGGCGGAAAACTATCTCAGGAATCAGAAATTCGATGAAGAACTCGACAGCTGGCTCCGCGAGATCAGGGAAGAGGCCTTTGTCGAAATCAAGATCTGATGATCGTCCAACCCTGATCATCACGCCCGGGGAACCCGCGGGCATCGGACCGGACATCTGCCTGAACGTCGTCGGTCTGCATGATCACGGAGCCCGTCTCATATTCGTCGCAGATCCGAAACTTCTGGCACAGCGCGCCAGCCAGCTTGGCATTCAATGTCGTTTCAACGATATCACCGGGTCGTCATACCGCGATGATGCAATGAACCTGCACCCGGTATCCTGCGCTGCGCCTGTTGTGCCCGGCGAGGCCAGTACCGCAAACGCATCCTACGTGCTGGCGACCCTGGAGGAGGCCGTGCGCTACTGCCTGGCCGGCGACGCCCAGGGCATGGTGACCGGACCCGTCAACAAGGCGATCATCAACGACGCAGGCATCCCGTTCAGCGGGCACACAGAATGGCTGGCAGAGAGAACGGGTACACCCAGGGTCGTGATGATGCTGGCCGGTGGAAACCTGCGGGTAGCGCTGGCCACCACTCACCTGCCGCTGTCAGCAGTACCTGCCGCACTG
>JAQCAK010000126.1 GCA_027621895.1 Pseudomonadota bacterium
TGCACCCGGGGCAGATCTACAACTCGAATCGCTATGTGTTGTCGGGGCTGTTGCGGCGACTTGGCTTCGAGGTTGTGGACCTGGGCATTGTCGAAGACACGAGAGTCGCTACCCGCCAGGCGCTGTCAGATGCCGCCGGTGCCGCAGATTGCATCCTGACCACAGGCGGGGTGTCCGTCGGAGAAGAAGATCACGTTAAAGCAGTGGTTGAAGAACTCGGCGAACTCAAGGTCTGGAAGCTTGCCATCAAGCCCGGGAAACCCCTGGCCTACGGGCATGTTGCCGATACACCTATCTTCGGTTTGCCCGGCAATCCGGTGTCCACTTTTGTTACCTTCCTGGTGCTGGCGACGCCCTACCTGCTGTCCATGCAGGGATATCGATCGGTGTTACCTGCGAGGGGCAGGGCTGTTGCGGATTTTGACTTTACCGCCGGCAGTCGTCGTGAGTACCTGCGGGTCCGCCTGCATCCCGGCTCACCCCTGCCAGTTGCGGAAGTCTTTGGAAACCAGGGGTCAGGTATCCTGACTTCAGTAGTCTGGGCCGATGCGCTGGCGATAGTGGAACCCGGTGAGTCCGTTACCAGGGGTGATGAAGTGCAATTGCAGCATTTGCCGGAGTGAGGCACCGGCCTGTGGTAAGCTGCCGCTTTGGTTAACGGGAATTTTCAAAACAAATCATGGGTTTAATTGCACTCAGTTCGATTCTTTCCATTGTGCTGGGCAGTTGTCTCTGGCTCGTGCTGGGCGACAGATTCCCCCTTAATGATGAAGACAAATGGCCGGTGGCCAACAATATCGTCATTTATGCAGCACTACTGCTGGTGCCGGTCTATCTCGCTATATTCTTCGGCTTTGGATAATGCGGTTTTCCGTTGCCATAGATATTGAAACGGTTAAGGGCTTTCTTGACCCGGTCGAGGGTGAGGCGCTTCACCAGTCTTGCCTTCAGGTCGCTCCAATGGGCGCCGTGCTGGAGGTCGGCAGCTACTGCGGCAAGTCGACGATCTATCTCGGTGACGCCTGCCGGAAGGTGGGCGTCACGCTGTTTGCCGTGGACCATCACCGGGGTTCAGAAGAACACCAGCCGGGCGAGGAGTACCATGATGTCAGCCTGTTCGACACGGATGCTGGGGTTATGGATTCCTTCAGGGAGTTTCGACGCAACATGCGCCGGGCGGGTCTCGAGGATACGGTGGTCCCTGTCGTGGCGCCTTCTGCGGTGGCTTCCCGAAACTGGAATACGCCGCTGTCCATGGTTTTTATCGACGGTGGTCACTCGCTTGAAGCCGCGCTGACCGACTATCGTGCCTGGACCCGTCATCTTCTGCCCGGTGGTTTGTTGGCGATTCATGACATTTTCCCGGACCCGGCTGAAGGTGGTCAGGCACCCTACGATATCTACAAGCTGGCACTGGCGTCCGGTCAGTTCGTTGAGGAACCCCGGGTGAAAACGCTGGGATTGCTGCGGAGAATCTAGTCCAGCAGGTTGTTTGCCCGGGTTGCGTTGCGTGAACTGGTAACCGCATGTTCGTTGCGGAACAGGTGCGCGGCGCCGGTCTGGTTGGACAGTGCATCCGCGGCCAGGAGAACCGCACCCGCGGTCCAGGTGGGTTTTTCCAGCGGCCACAGGGCATCGTCCCGATGAACATAACCTGTCCAGTATGAGCCGTCTTCATCGCGGAACTGATGAAGCCAGCTGAACAACTGCACTGCGGGCTGGTAGGCGCCTGCAGACAACAGCGCCATCACGAGCTCACAGGACTCCGCGACTGTCACCCAGGGTTCATCATTGACACAGACACAACCCAGATCGCTGACGACAAACTCATCCCAGCGATGCGCAAGGTGATGTTTCGCTGCCGCATCCGTGATCACGTTGGTGAGCACGGGGTAGAACCAGTCCATGGCGAATCGGCTCTTTGAGTCCCAGGTACGGTCAAAACACTCGGGATGATTGGCGATTGCATTACCCAGACGTGCCCTTGCCAGCGCCCACTCAGGCACTTCCTGCTCCAGTGTCGTCGCGATGTTGATCGCGCACTCCAGGGACTTGTAGATGCTGCTGCAACCGGTAACCAGTGAGTCCTCGCGTATACCCAGTTCCGTGTCCTCGCACCAGTAGATCTGGCCTTCCGGGCCGCGAAGTCTGAGGACAAACTCCATGGCGTTTCGTACGGTGGGCCACATGGTTTCAAGAAACGCCAGTTCCCTGGTTACCAGGTAGTAGTGCCAGACGCCGGTGGCGATATAGGCAACGAAATTGGATTCCGCCCGGGTCCCGTCTTCAACCAGGCCATTCTTGTAGGCCGCCAGCCAGCTGCCGTTGGGCAACTGGTTTTCTTTCATCCAGTAGTAGGCCTGCCTGGCCTCGTCCAGCCTTCCGCCTATGGTCAGGCCCATGGCAGACTCAATATGGTCCCAGGGGTCCATGGGGCCATCCTCGAACCAGGGTATGGAGCCGTCGGCGGCCTGGGTATCGGCAATGTAGTTGACTGTCCCCGCAAAGTAGTCGGCGGGGAAGAAACCCATGGAAACGTAAACCTGGGTCATGCTGTTACTCTCGTGGCGGTTTTGACGAAGTACATGACGACACTCTTGCCCATGATCGGATTCAGTATCCTGTCGAGCCATTGGGTGATGACGGGTTTCTTCATGAGATCCCAGGTCAGAAACCGGTGGTACCATTCGACGACCCTGGATTCCGGGGCACCCTGGTCTCTCCAGAACAGGCACTTGAGCCACCAGTAGGGCACATGAAGTGAATGGGCGTGGTGCTTGTCGAAACGGATGAATCCACTCTCGGTGATGTCCCGGGACAGGTGCCCGGCATTGAAGATTCTGATGTGACCGCCCTCGACCTCGTGGTAGCCGTCTGACAGCTGCCAGCAGATCCATTCAGGAAAGAACCGGGGAACGCTGATGGCGGCGATGCCGCCGGTTCGCAGCACACGGTGAATCTCGCTGATGACCTGGCGGTAGTCCGGTATATGTTCGAGCACCTCGGAACAGATGACCTTGTCAAATGACTCATCAGCGAAAGGCAGTCGGGTTGCGTCCGCCACATTGATCACGAGACTCTTGTCCGAGTTCTCCGGTTCAACGAACTGCTCAAAGCGTTCAAGCGTGATCCGCAGATCCCTGACGGACAGATCCACGCCGACGGCGTCGAGGTTCTCAACCACGTATGCGCTGATGGCATGGCGTCCTTCACCACACCCAAGGTCAAGCAGCCGGTCTCCCGGCTGCAGGTTCATGCGTTCAAAATCTATCGTCTGCAATGACATTCAGGCAGCTTCTCCTGTGACCTGATGAAGGATGTTGCGGTAGACATTCACCATGTCTCTGGCAGCTACATCCCAGCTGAATTTTTCCAGTATGCGCTGTCGACCCCGCTCACCCAGGGACTGGCGCAACAGCGGGTCTGACAACAGGGTGCGCAGTGCCTGCGCGATCGCCTGGTGATCCCGCACCGGTACGATGAGACCACTGTCACCCACCACCTCGGGCAGTGCGCCGCCGTTTGTTGACACCAGCGGCACGCCGCAGGCCATGGCCTCGCCAGCGGGCAGTCCGAAGCCCTCGTAGACAGAAGGCACCACGGCACAGGTGGCTTTTGCATAAAGGTTGGCGATATCTTCCGGTGAGACACCAGAGTAAAAGGTAATCCTGTCGACGATACCCAGTCGGTCGATGAGTCTTGCCGTGGCGCCATCGGATTTAAGTTTGCCCAGCACCATGAGTCGCAGGCCGGGGAATTCGCTGACGAGGCTGGCCACGGCTTTCAGCAGGTAGTCGAGCCCCTTTAGCGGGGCGTCAGCACTGGCAGTGGCCATGATGGTCAGTGGCTCTCTTTCGATGTGTGGCATGGGCCTGAAAATGCGCGTGTCGATGCCGTTCGGCACGATGGTCAGTTTTGATGTGTGGATATTGAAATCGGTCGCAATGTCGCGACGGGAAGCCTCGGACACGGTGACCAGGTGATCCAGACGGCCAACGACTTTTTTCTGCATACGCAGAAATGAATGCCAGCGCCTGATCAGCAGTCGATGCTTCCAGTCTTCCGCACTCTGCAGGGCGATCCTCAAATCACTGGTAATTGGATGGTGAATCGTGGTGACGACAGGCAGACCCATTCGCTGCAGTGTCAGTACGCCGTAGCACAGGCTCTGGTTGTCATGAATGACGTCGTGCCCGGGTTTATGCTGACGAAAGTGTTTAACGAGCCTGCGACCGAAGGTGTAGGGTTCCGGGAAACCGCCGGTCAACATGGAAAACCATTCGATAAAGTCCGTATAGGAAAGCAGGTGTCTGGGGCGCAGGGCTGTGACGTGATTCTCTGCTTCGAACAGATTGAGCCCGGGCAGTTTGATCAACGAAACCCGTTCATCGAGATCCGGGTAAGGTTCTCCGGATATGACCTCGACGGTGTGCCCGGCATCGACCAGTGCTTTTGACAGGTAACGGATATAGATGCCCTGGCCGCCGCTGTATGGGTTACTGCGGTAACCCAGCAGACAGATTTTTAACGGCTTGCCACGATCAGCAGTGACATCAGGCAGTCCTTGATCGACAGCGAGCATTGAAAGGGGAAAGTCCACACATGATAAGCAGGAAATTCTAAGGGCTTTACGGTTGGAATGCTACTTGGCGCCTTCGCCTCTTGAAGCCGGCAGGTCAGACAGCCGTCTGCCATCCTGTCTTTTGTCTTTGGCAGGCGCCTCCTTGATCTTGAGTACACCTTCCAGTTCGGACCGTCTTTCGCCTTTTGCGCGTCTCTCGGGGCCGTACGCAGGTGCCTCATGCTCCTCAGTAAATACGTTAGCATAGAGATTGGCGACCCATTGCTGGCCTTCCTGGGTTCGTCGCAGATAGCGGAGTGCCTCGGTAATGAACGGATTGACCACACCCCAGAAGAAACCGGGGTAACCTTCACGCAGGTCTGCAGCGGTCGTATATCCCATTTTGGCAGCCTGACCGGTTTCCTTGAACTCGGCGAAAAGCGCAGATATCTTGCGATGGTACTGGGGGTCACCCAATTGGCCGATCAGATCGGCGGCACGGATCAGCCCCGGAAAGTCGTGGGATTCCTGGGCGTCTTCCTCCGTGGGGACAGGGAACCGGGTCCGTTCGATATTGCGACAGATCATTTCCTCATCAATGCGATCATCACCCTGGAATCTCTCGGTGATATACAGCTTGCCCCGATCCACATGATAAGGCGTCAGTGCGGCGTCCGTTGATCCCGGTGGCGGAGCGATGGTGTCGTACTCCATGTTGATGGCATATCGACCGCTGCGATCAGCACGGCAGATACCCCTGACATAGCCAATATCATGATTGAGCAGGGAAACGACGAAGTGCACCCATTCGTCTGCAGTCACATTGCCTTCAATAAGGATCTTGCCGCGAAGGATTTCCGTGCCGACCATGGTGACCATGATGGTGTGATTGACATCATGGTAGGGCGCGTCACTGTTGGCAATAATTTCCAGGGCGTTGCGTGCGTTGGAAACGATCAGGTGGATGTCTTCCTCGTCGGGACCATACATGTTCACATAGGTCTCTACGAGTTCGTCGACAAAGGATTCAATGACGACTGAAGATGGATTAAACATGGTGACGATTCATTGTGGAATGGTTGTCATTGTGTCGCCTGTACCTAATGAGTCAAGCCCAAAGTCATGAGGGAAGTCACGCGGGGTACTATTCGGCGTGGTTTTCGGGGTCAGTGGCTCAAAGTGAGTGATTTGTTATTTTTATAAGTATACAGTGAAAAACTTTCATTCAGACATCCGCAAGGTGGGTTGCCGTGATTGAACTCAGACACTTGAAGACACTCATCGCCCTCAGGGACACGGGGAGCCTGGTGGACGCTGCTGACAGCCTGTTTCTGACGCAATCGGCGCTCTCCCACCAGCTCAAGGATCTTGAGAGCCGACTGGACTGCAGTCTCTTCGTCCGCAAGACAAGACCACCCAGGTTCACCTCCGCCGGTCGCAGGCTGCTGCAGCTTGCAGATGAAATATTGCCCATGGTGAAAACCGCGGAGCGTGATATTGCCCGCCTGGCGGGTGGCGAGGCAGGTCGTCTGCATATCTGTATCGAATGCCACAGCTGTTTTCAGTGGCTGGTCCCCTGCCTTGATCGGTATCGGTCCAACTGGCCTGAGGTTGAACTGGACCTGAGTGGCGGTTTCAGTTTTGCACCCCTGCCGGCCCTGGTGCGTGGAGACCTGGATCTGGGG
>JAQCAK010000127.1 GCA_027621895.1 Pseudomonadota bacterium
CAAAACTGGCAGCGGCATCACGGAGTGCACACCAGACTGACAGGGCAAGCATCAGGGGTGGCTCACCCACGGCCTTGGAACGATAGACCGTACCTTCCCGGTTCGCCTCATCATACAGGGCGACCCGAAAATGCTCGGGGACATCATATGCCGTTGGTATCTTGTAGTTGGCCGGGCTGTTGGAAACAAGACGTCCCGCGTCGTCCCAGCGCAGGTCTTCCGTGGTCAGCCACCCCATGCCCTGGACAAACCCACCCTCGATCTGGCCGATATCAATGGCAGGGTTGAGACTGGTTCCCACGTCATGGAGCACATCCACGCGGGAGACTCGATATTCTCCTGTCATCCCGTCAACCAGCACCTCCGCCAGGGCCGCACCATTGGCAAAATAGAAAAAAGGATGCCCCTGCCCCGCTTCCTTGTCGAAGTGAACTTTAGGTGTCTTGTAAAAGCCGGTTGCTGAAAGCTGCACACGATTCATGTAAGCCGATTTCACGACATCGTCGAAGGGCAGCAGCTGATCACCCACGGCGACCTGGTCACCGGCAATCTGTACCTGATCTGCTTCGACCCCGAACTCGCCCGCGATAAACTCACAGAGTCGATTTTTTATCTTGAGCGCCGCCTGCCTGGCCGCCATGCCGTTAAGGTCGGTGCCACTTGATGCCGCGGTGGGAGACGTGTTGGGCACCTTGTCAGTCCGGGTCGATGATACCAGGACCCGCTGGTGACTCACGCCAAGGGTATCCGCGACGATCTGGGCGATCTTGGTGTACAGCCCCTGTCCCATCTCTGTGCCACCATGGCTCACCTGAATGCTGCCGTCCGTATAGACATGCAACAGGGCACCCGCCTGGTTCAGGTGGGTCGCAGTGAATGAAATACCGAACTTGACCGGCGTCAGGGCCAGGCCTTTCCTGAGATGTTCCTGTTCAGCATTGAAAGCCGCTACCTGCTGGCGCCGCTCCCGGTAGCCAGTATCCCGGGCAAGCTGCTCCATCATGTCCCGCAGCATGTGCTGTTCAATGATCTGGCCGTAGGGTGTGGTATCACGTCCCTCGGCGTAAAGATTCAACAGCCGGACATCCAGGGGATCTTTCTGCACGGCCCGGGCAATATCATCCATCATCGATTCCGCGGCAATCATGCCCTTGGGACCACCGAAACCGCGGAACGCCGTATTCGATACCGTGTGGGTGCGGCAGCGATATCCATTGATGGTCACGCTCGGGTAATAGTAGGCATTGTCCGCGTGAAACATGGCGCGATCGACGATACCTTCAGACAGGTCTGCGGTGCAGCCACAGAGCCCGGCCAGTTCCATCTCTACACCGGTCAGCAGGCCTTCTTCATCAAAGCCTGCCCGATACCGGTTCCAGAAATCATGCCGTTTGCCGGTCTGGACCATGTCATCGCGGCGCGGCATGCGGTACTTGACCGGCCGTCCTGTGCGGGAAGCAAACAGGCTGGCCAGGCAGGCAAGCGCGGCGGCCTGGGATTCCTTGCCACCAAAACCGCCACCCATTCGCCGCACCTCGGCCTGAACCCGATGGATATCGACCCCCAGGACCGATGCCACCAGTTTCTGAACCTCGGTGGGATGCTGTGAGGAGGCAATCACGTGCATGGTATCGGCCTCCCCTGGCAACGCCAGGGCCACCTGCCCTTCCAGGTAAAAATGTTCCTGGCCACGAACATACTGCTCGCCACTGAGCTGCCGCGGCGCGGCATCAATCGCCACCGCGACATCGCCCCGGCGGAATGTTCGCGTCGGCAGGACGAAGGCTTCCGCTGCCATAGCATCCTGGGGTGTCAATACGGCAGGCAGGGGCGCTATCTCAATCCTCGCCAGCTGGCAGGCCTGTCTCGCCGCATCCAGACTCACCGCGGCAACGGCAAACAGCGGTTGCCCCACGTAATTCACCTCCGACTCTGCCAGCAACAGATCGCCGGAATAGATGGGACTGATATCCGGGTCGCCGGGAATGTCCGCGTGAGTCACCACATCGACCACACCCTCGGCAGCACGGACGGCATCAAGGTCCATTGACAGAATGCGGCCGTGTGCAACCGTCGATTGACCGGTCACGACATGCAGCAACCCGGCAGGTTCAGCAATATCATCGACATAGATCGCGCGACCGGTGACATGCAACGGCGCTGACTCGTGGGGTGTTTCCTGACCTACCACAGGGTCAGCGTTCCTGGGTTCCCGGGTCGACGGGTCAATTTTACGCACCTGGATCTACCTCCATGACCGTCGGTAACCGGGTCCCGGCGGCCTCTCCGAGCGCACGGGTCAACATGGCGCCTGCCATGGCAGCACGATAAGCCGCTGATGCCCTGACATCGGTTAACGGCGTCATTAAACCGTCAAGCTGTTCAATAGCCTGCGACAGCACCTGCTCGTCATCTGGCGCGGCACCCTCCAGCAGGGATTCCAACTCGCGCAGGCGAACCGGGGTGGCCGCCATGCCACCAAATGCGACCCGTGCCTGACTGATTTGCCCCCCATCCAGTTTGAATCGGAAAGCCCCCATCACGGACGAGATATCGTCCTCGATCCGCTTGGATGACTTGTAAAACCTGTGGAAGTCCTGCATGGCACCAAACGGAATGTGGATACGGGCAATATATTCGTCCTGCGCCAGCAGCGTTTTACGATAGTCCAGGTAGAAGTCGTCTATGCTCACGACACGGGATGCACCCGCAGCTGACACGAGTTCAAGCCTGGCATCCCAGGCAATCAGGGCTGGCGGCATGTCCGCAATCGGCGAACCATTCGCCAGGTTGCCACCGGGCGTGCCGCTGTTTCTGATCTGGCGCGAACCCAGGCGCTGCAACAGGTCGAACATGGGGCTTGAGCGATCGACAAACCAGTCTTCCAGCAGGGTGTAGGGGACACCCGCGCCGATAACGAGCGTCTCCCCGGTCTCCTCGATGCGGTTCAGTTCTGCAACACGCCCCAGGCAGATCAATTCGGGCAGATGGCGATACAGCTGGGTCACCTCAAGCATCAGATCGGTACCGCCGCCGATCAGGCGAGCATCGGGGTATTGCTGCATCGTTCGCTGCAACTCGTCTTCTGAGATTGGCAGATGCACGCCGCCCCGATCATGGGCCGGGGAAGACTCACCCATCATGTCAAAGACAGCCGCGTCGTGCAGCCGCGCCGTGCGCGGCGCCTGCAGCGCGCGAAGACCGGCATCGACGATGGGTCGGTATCCGGTACAGCGACAGAGGTTACCGGAGATTCCCTGCAGAACCTGTTCTCTCTGATCGCTCCCGACGCTGTTGTTCTCTACAAGCGCCGCCAGTGACATGACGAAGCCCGGGGTACAGAACCCGCACTGGGAACCATGACAGTCCACCATGGCCTGCTGGGCTGGATGCAGTTGATCAGCTTCTGCCAGTCCTTCAACAGTGACAACATGCTCACCCGCGAACTGACCGACTGGCGCAATACAGGCATTAACCGTTCGATAGCGGATACCATCAGTATCCGGCGTCCCCACCATCACCGTACAGGCGCCACAGTCACCCGAGGCACAACCTTCCTTGGTGCCGGTGAGCCCGTTGCCGCGGAGGTAGTTGAGCAGCGTCGTATCTGCCGGCACATCGACATCATGTACCTGTTGATTGATGAGCAGTTTCAAGAGTTGACCATTTGGACAGATTTTGCAGATAATTTAGCGCAATCAACGCCTCGAAGAAAGCACATGAAGCAGAACGGCACGTGAAGAAGGCCGAACCGGCAAGACCCAGAGACAAACACCTGGTGACCATCCTGATGGCTGCCGAGGAAGAGTTTGCAAGGCACGGACTCAAGGGAGCCCGCATGCAGGCGATCGCTGACCGCGCCGGTCTGCCAAAGGCGAATGTCCACTACTATTTCCGCAACAAAAACCGCCTGTACCTGGCTGTGCTGAACAACATCATGACCACCTGGAACGATTTCTTCCGTGGCGTCACCGTGGAAGATGATCCTGCCGTGGCGCTGGATACCTTCATCCGGCAGAAGGTGCGATTGTCGTTCCAGCAGCCCACCGCGTCCCGGCTGTTCGCCAACGAGATCATCCAGGGGGCGCCCTATCTCTCTGAATACCTGCGGGAGGTGATGCGCCCATGGGTCGATGAGCGTGCCAGGATCATCACTGGCTGGATTGACGCCGGGAAAATGCCGGCCACCGACCCGGTGTTACTGATCTTCATGATATGGGCGACCACACAGCATTACGCCGATTTTCAGGCGCAGATCCTCGGCATCATGGACAGGGACACTTACGACGAGCAGTTGATGGAAGAGGTCAGCGAGTTTGTCAGTGCTACTATTCTGACCGGTATCGGCCTCACGCCCGTCAGACCAGACCGGTAAAAGCGCTTCAAGAGTAACTGAACAATGAACTTATGGATCAAGCACCCGGCCGCCGTGTGGACGGGCAACGACGAGGCCGCACCCGGTGGCGTCGTGATTTCCGGATCGACAATCCTTGAATTGGTGACAGGCAGCGAGCCAGAATCCGCCTGGGATACAACACTTGATGCCTCGGACTGCGTCCTGCTGCCCGGCCTGATCAATTGCCATCACCATTTTTACCAGACGCTGACCCGCGCGGTACCCGCAGCCCTCAACAAGGAACTGTTTGACTGGCTCGTCAGCCTGTACCCGATCTGGGCAAACCTGGACGAGGAATCCATTGTCGCATCAACAGAAACGGCACTGTGCGAACTGATGCTCTCCGGTTGTACCACAACCACAGATCACCACTATGTATTCCCTTCCCGGTTGAACCACGCGATTGACCTGCAGGCCGAGGTGGCCAAACGCCTGGGCATTCGCGCGATACTGACCCGGGGCTCCATGAGCCTGGGCCAGGATCAGGGCGGCCTGCCGCCGGCCAGTGTTGTACAGCGGGAAGATGCCATACTTAAGGACAGTGAACGGCTGGTCAAGGCCTATCACCAGACCGGTGACGGGGCCATGCTGCAGATTGCCCTGGCACCCTGTTCCCCCTTCTCTGTCACTGAAGCCCTGATGCGTGATACGGCCATCCTGGCGAGGCAGCATGGCGTCCTGCTGCATACCCACCTGGCAGAAACCGGGGATGAAAACGACTTCTGCCTGGAAACGTTTGGCTGCCGGCCGCTCGATTATCTCGACAGGGTTGGCTGGCTGGCGGATGATGCCTGGCTCGCCCACGGCATTCATTTTACGGACGATGAAATCCGGCGAATGGGCCAGGCCGGCATCGCGGTTTCCCACTGCCCCTCCTCCAACATGATCCTGGCTTCAGGCATCTGCCGAACAAAAGAGCTCATCGCCAGCGGGGTACACGTTGGACTCGGGGTCGATGGCTCCGCGTCCAACGACGCATCCAACATGATGCAGGAGGTCCGCCAGGCTTTCCTGTTACAACGACTGCGTTATGGGGCAGCCGGGTTCAGCCATGAGGATGCGCTGTCCCTGGCAACAACCGGCGGCGCGGCACTGTTCCGGCGCAAGGATATCGGGGAACTGGCGGTTGGCAGGCAGGCTGATCTTGCACTGTTCAGCCTGGACGCATTACGATTTGCCGGCGGCAGCGACCCTGTCGCATCCCTTGTAACCTGTGGTGCCCACCGGGCAGAACACGTGATGATTGCGGGTGAATGGCGAGTGACCCGCGGGGAACTGACCCACGTGGATCTTGCAGCCGTTAAAGCGAGGCAGCGCTCTGCCGCGGCCTCACTCCTCCATCGGCTGGGGTAATCTGTCTTCGTAGATCTTCCAGTTGGCCGTCAGCGCGTTAACGACTTTACTGCCAACTCGATAGGCAGCTTCAAGCGCGGGCCTGCCGCGCTCGGGATAACTTGCCGTGGCACTCCAGCCCGCTGATTTGCCGGGAGGCGGTACTGTAAAGTTACTGGCGGTACGCAGCACCAGCACACGCTCTGCATCAACCCGTCCGATACGCGCGAGTCGATGGATCGACGTGAGTGTTCCGCTGTCCTCCATGTTGCTGGTCATGAAACGGCCGCTCCCGCCGGAGTACAACTTGACCCAGTCATTGGCCCACTGGTTCAGTTTATGGCCATGCCAGTAGGTACTGGCGGAGAGCGTATCGCCAATGGTGACGAAAGGCGGCTGCATCGCATTGGGCGTATCCGAGAACTGCCTGCCAAAGGCCAGGGTCTCTTCGCCCACGGGAATTTCCACAGTCTTCGAGACCTGGAAGGCCCATTGAACAAGCTCCGGGTT
>JAQCAK010000128.1 GCA_027621895.1 Pseudomonadota bacterium
GTTTCGCGAAAACAATCTTGTCCTCATCGGCGATCCCCGAGGTCATGCCGGTGTTAATCGGGCCGGGGCAGATGCAGTTCACGGTGATGGCCTCGGGCCCCAGTTCAACGGCCAGCGATCGGGTCAGGCCGATCACACCGGTTTTGGCTGCCGTATAGGGGCTGCCATATTTGGTGGCGCCCAGGCCTTCCGTCGACGCCACATTGACGATACGCCCGTGTGCCGATTTTCGCAGGAAAGGCAGTGCAGCCCGGATCGTCCGGGTATGCGCAGTCAGCAGCACCGACATGGACAGGTCCCAGTGCTTCTCGAAGTCATCGCCATCAATCGGCGAGAACAGCGAAATGCCGGCATTGTTCACCAGGATATCGATGCCACCGAAATGCTCGCCGATTTCTGTGATGACCCGCTTGATCGCTTCGCCATCTGACAGGTCGAGCTGCCAGCCCCTGGCTTCATAACCCTGGGCCGTCATCTCCTCCACCACGGCCTGCAGGGGCTCTTCATTGATATCCACCAGGGCCACCCTGGCGCCCTCGTCACCAAACAGGTGAGCGGTCGCCCGCCCCATTCCCGAGGCGGCCCCCGTTACGATGGCAACTTCGCCTTTGATTGAACGACTGAGCTTGGAAAGGGGCATGCTGATCTCCTGAATAAAGTGCGGACAATGAAGGCAGTGTGCCTGATCTGGATTGATCGAGGCAACTTGCCGGTTTTCGCCAGTCGCCGGGCTGCGGTAACATGCCTTTTTCCCCAGAAAGCAGGCCGCCACTTGTCCAACGATAATGCCATAGAAAAGATGGGCCGGATCGAGATCGCCAAACAGGCGCTCAACTTCTCTGCAGCCCACTTCACCATCTTTTCCGAGACCGAACGCGAAGACCTGCACGGACACAACTTCCAGGTTGAATGCGACCTGACATCACCCATCGATGACAATGGCCTGATTTTCGACTACGCCCTGATCAAGCGGGTGGTCAAGGAACTCTGTGATGAGATCGATGAGAAAACCATCCTGCCGGAGAATTCCCCGTACCTGTCCCTGGAAGAGGAAGGACCCTACCTGATCGCCGTGTATCACAACGAGCGGATACCTTTCCTGCACCGTGATGTCGTTACGCTGCCTATCGCCAACTCCAGCGTGGAGGAGCTCTCGCACTACTTTCTTGACCGGATGCTGAACCACGCGGAAATCGCCCGGCAGGATATCAGGGAGATGACTATCAAGATTTCATCAAGTCCTGGCCAGAAGGGAACAGCGAGGTGGGAAGCCTGATGACGACCGTATTGATTACCGGGGCAAGCAAGGGCATCGGCAAGGCCGCTGCGAGGCGGTTTCTGGATTCAGGCGCGAGGGTCATAAACCTGTCCCGGACCCCCAGCGAAGTTGACGGCATTGAGAACCGTCAGATTGACCTCGCTGCTGCCGGCGCAGCCGATGATGTCGCGTCCCTGGCAGCTGAACTCGATCCCGGTGTCATTCACCTCATACACAATGCAGCGACCCTGACCAACGATTCCGTCAGGGATACGACCGCGGCCCATTTCCGGGCAATCATCGAAGTGAACCTTATCGGCCCCCAGTTGCTCAACCAGGCGCTGCTGCCGGCCATGAAGACCGGCTCATCCATTATCTATATTGGCTCCACACTTTCAGAGAAAGCGGTACCCAACTCCTACACCTATGTCACCACCAAGCACGCCATGGTCGGGATGATGCGCGCGACCTGCCAGGACCTGATCAAGACCGGTATCCACACCGCCTGTGTCTGTCCGGGTTTCACCAATACAGAGATGCTGCGCACCCATGTCGGTGAGTCCGACGATATCCTCCAGAGCATTGCAGCCATGAGTGGCTTCGGACGATTGATTGAACCTGAGGAGATCGCCGAGACGATTCTGTTCGCCGCAAACAACCCCGTCATCAACGGCGCGGTGATTCATGCCAACCTGGGACAGGTGGAAAGCTGAGATGAGTGAATTTACGCCCGCTGAGGTAACCGAGGAAATCAGGGAGCGCCGTGAACGCGTGTTCCTGGTGCTGGCAGGATTCTTCCTCTGCGCCATGACCATGCTGAACATCATCGGCATTACCCGTTTTATCCAGCTGGGGCCGCTTGCGCTCGCTGTGGGCGTGCTGCCCTATCCGCTGACATTCCTGTGTACTGACCTGATCAGTGAACTGTACGGACGTTCGCGAGCGAACTTCATGGTAACCGTGGGACTGGGCCTGAATTTCTTTATCCTGGGCACCATGTGGCTGGCGCAGATGATCCCGTCCGTATCTCCGGAATCGCAGCCGCCCTGGCAGCTGATACAGCTCGCCGAGGATGTGGCGCTACCCAACGGCAGCACCGTCAGTGACTCGGTGGAGCTGTTCAGCCTGCTGTATGCCACCACTTCCGGCGCGGTGATGGCCTCGATGATGGCCTACATTGCGGCCCAGTACTGTGATGTCTACATGTTCCATTTCTGGAAACGGCTCACCAAAGGCAAGCACCTGTGGCTGCGAAACAATGGCAGCACGCTGATCAGCCAGGGCGTCGATTCCTTCATGGTGATCACCGTGACTTTTGGCGCCCAGTTCCTGGCCGGGGCTGTCAGCAGCGGGGCCATGCTGGTGCTGATGGGCAGCAACTACCTGTTCAAGATGTGCTGTGCGCTGGCAGATACCCTGCCCTTCTACCTGGGGGTCCACTACCTGCAGCGTTACCTGCATCTGTCGGACGAAGAAATACGGGCCCATGCAGACTGAAATCACTGATCTGCTGGCCTACTGGACAGGCCCCCCGGATATTGAACCCGCCGCCCTGAAACCGTTTCATGACCGCTGGTACGCGTATTCGCCGGCAACCGACGATGAGATTCGACGCAGATTCGGCAGCACCCTGGTCGCCGCTGAAGCCGGTGAACTGGATCATTGGCAGCAGACCCCCGGGGGCTCGCTGGCCCTGGTGATCCTGTTCGATCAGTTCACCAGGAACCTGCATCGCGGTTCAGCAGAAGCCTGGCGGAACGACTCGAAGGCACTCGAGATCGCGCTCGACATGCTGGACCGGGGCGACGATGAGCAACTTGCCATTCCCGGGCGCATCATGCTGCTGCATCCGCTGCTGTATGCCGAGGATACAGCGGCTCACCGCCGCCTGGTCGCGGAACTCGAGCAACTGTTGAAAGATGCACCAGCGGCCTGGCACGAAATGATCAATGCGCATCTGAAGTTTGCCAGGAACCATGGCAGCCTGATTGATCGGTTCGGGCGCTTCCCTCATCGCAACCAGACGCTCGGCAGGGAATCCACGCCGGAGGAACAGGCCTTTCTCGCCGAGGACAGCCGCAGCTACGGGCAGGGTGAAGCATGACGCTCGAGTACACATCGGCAGATGACCAGAGCCGGCTGCAGTTCGAGGAAGTCATCGAGAAGTACCTGGCATCAAGGGCTGATACGATGCCTGCTCTCGACAGGCTGCTCCAGGCTGACCCGGAAATGCCCATGGCGCTGCTGTTTCGCGCCGCAATGCTGAAACTCGCCGCAGACCCCAGGTTCAGGGATGCCATTGAACAGTGTCTTGCAACGGTGGTCGGTCAGTCACTGAATGATCGTGAGCAGCTGCACCTGCAGGCGATGCAGCTCTGGCAGGCAAACCAGATGGTAGAAGCAGCGCAGGCCTACGACAGCATCACGGCCAGCTATCCTCATGACATACTTGCGTTGAAGCTGGCCCACTACCTGTATTTCTACACCCTGGGTGGAGGGGCGATGGTTCAATCCATCGACGCCGTGATCGGCGCCTGGGCGACAACCGATCCCTGTTACGGCTACCTCAAGGGCATGCAGGCTTTTGCCCGGGAGGAAGCCGGTGACTATGCAACCGCGGAAGCCGCCGGCCGTGAGGCACTGGAACACAATCCTGCAGATATCTGGGCAGCCCATGCCGTCACGCACGTCTTCCAGATGCAGCAGCGATTTTCCGAGGCACTGCCTTTCGTTGAATCCCTGGTGGACGAATGGCGCGAGATCAACAACTTCGTCGGCCACATGCACTGGCACAAGGCCCTGCTGCACATCGGCCTGGGGGAACCGGACGCCGCCCTGGCCATCTACGATGACCTGCTGGTGACACCGCTGGCTGACGATTTCTACCTGGATGTCTGCAACGCGGCCTCACTGCTGTGGCGCCTGGATATGCTGGGCGTGGATACCGGTGATCGCTGGCAGGGGCTGCTGACACTGTCAAGGAATCGAATCCAGGACGACGAACTGGTCTTCACCTCGCTGCACTACCTGATGGCGCCCGCGGTGCTCGGTGACCGGCAGGCAACGCAGGCAGCAATTGACCACTATGAACGCTGGGCGACAGCGTCCGGGACCCAGGCCAGGGTCACCCGGGAAGTGGGACAACGGATGGCTGAAGCCATCGTTCTGCTGGGTCGCAAACAGTATGCTGAAGGGGCCCGGCAACTTGACGGGGTTGCAGACCAGATACACCACATCGGTGGTTCCCACGCGCAACGGCATTTATTCAACCAATTGATTCACTACTACGGGACAAACCCATGAGTTACGAAACGATCCTCTACGAGGTAGAAGACAACATCCTGACGATGACGCTCAACCGGCCGGAACGCCTGAACGCCTTCAACGAAACCATGATGAACGAGATGATCGACGCGCTCGACAAGGCAGATGCCGACGATAACGTCAAGGCGATCATTGTCACGGGTGCAGGCCGGGGATTCTGTGCCGGCGCCGATCTGTCCGGCGGCAGCGGCACCTTTGACCAGGAACAGGGCACACGACAGACCGGCCTGCGCCGTGACGGCGGCGGCCTGCTGACACTGCGCATCTACGAGTGCATGAAACCCATTATCGCTGCCTGCAACGGCCCGGCGGTTGGCGTTGGCGCAACCATGCAGTGCGCCATGGATGTTCGACTGGCGTCGGAGAAGGCCCGTTACGGATTCGTGTTTACCAAGCGCGGCATCGTGCCGGAAGCCTGTTCCAGCTGGTTCCTGCCAAGGATCGTGGGGATCAATACGGCGCTCGAGTGGGCCTACTCCGGGCGAATTTTTGACGCACCGGAAGCACTCGATCGCGGCTTTGTCCGCAGCGTGCACGCCGAGGACGACCTGCTGCCCGCCGCCAGGGCACTGGCCAAAGAGTTTGCGGAAGGCAACTCTGCCATATCGGTCGCGATGGTCCGGCACATGTTCTGGAAGATGCTGGGCGCCGACCATCCCATGGAGGCACACAAGATCGATTCACGCGGCGTGTACTACACCGGTAAATCAGCAGATGGTCACGAGGGCGTGCAATCGTTCCTCGAGAAACGCCCCGCTGAGTTCCCGGGCAAGGTCAGCGAGGATATGCCGGAATTTTTCCCCTGGTGGGAAGAGCCTGAGTTCAAGTGAGGGACCAGCGATGACTGCTGACGTCGAAGCGCTCCGACAGCGCATCAGCCAGCTGAACCGGACCACGGTCAGCAAACCGACGCTCGTGTACTTCGACATTATTGGCATCGCCTGGCCGATCCGCTGCCTGTTGCACCTGAATGAGGTCGACTACGATCTCATCCAGGTCAGCATCGCCGAGTGGTCCCGGCGTGATGACAATAACCAGCAGCCCCTGAAGAAAGCACTGAAGAACGGCCACCTGCCCTATTACGTTGATCCCGACATCGAACTGAACCAGAGCAACTCGATCCTGACCTACCTGGCCGAGCAGCACGGTTTCATGGGCCAATCGACCGGGGAACGTTTCGCCATCCTGGAAGTGATGGCGCACGCCTATGACGCCCTGTTTCACTGGAACGGACTGCTGCAGACCGTCATCCGACCCGGTATCGAGGATGAAGTGGTCAAGGCCCGCATGGATGCCTTCATGGGCAACCGGGTCTGGGGCATCGTGACCAATGGTTACCGCAATCACCTGGATGGTTTCCGCAATTACCTGCAGTCGAACCCGGCGGACAGCGGCTTTTTCGTGGGGGACTCACTGACCGTGGCGGATCTGCACGCCTTCAACCTGCTGTGCAACTGGTACAAGGCATTCGACCCGGCACTGTTTGAGGCGGAGTATCCTGACCTCGATGACTGTATTCGGCAAATTGCCAGGATCCCGGGCGTTCGTGACTACATCGACAATCACCAGGAGGCCACGGTCTGGTTCGAGCTGCCGCAGGTCGCGGACCGGTTTACCACCCGCGAGGAGCTGCAGGGGCTGGT
>JAQCAK010000129.1 GCA_027621895.1 Pseudomonadota bacterium
GGGGTAACCGCTGAATTGTGTTTCCTGGACTGGCCACCGGGGACAGGACTGTTTGTCATCGACCTTAAAACGGGTGACATCGCCCACTGGCTGAGACTGGAAGGCATTGTCAGTGAACTTTACGACGTCGTGACGCTACCTGGTGTGAAGCGGCCATCTGCGCTGGGCCTGCGGTCAGATGAGATCCGCAGGACCATCAGCCTCGAGACTGATCTGCCCTGACGTTTGCTGACCGGCCTGCATTGGGAGTATCGAGCCTCCTGATTCTGTGCCGCCCAGTACGCCAAACCGTCACGGTTTGCTGCGCACGCCCTCTGTTGCCGCTCGCACCGTACCGTCAAGTGTACGAAGGGTCCGGCTCAGCCCCAGGAATGCGCCGGTAATCAGCACCAGGGCGATACATGCTCCCAGAATTGCATTGGCCGCGCCAAAATGGTCGGCAGCAACTGCCATGGGAAAAACACCAAGCGGCGTCAGCCCAAATGACATCATCATGAAACTGCTCATGCGACCCCTGACGCTGTCATCGACCAGGATCTGAACCGTCGCGTTGTTCACCGTCTGGAAGGCACTGGCACAGAGGTTTGCCAGCACCAGGGGCAGCAAAGACAGGTAGAAAACACGAGTCTGGGTAAACAGCGCCAGAAACAGCGCGAAACCGATAATCGTCACGATCATCAGCCGAAGTCTCTCGGACTTGTCCCCCCGTCTCGCTATCCAGATGGAGCCAAGTACACCACCGACGCCTCCGGCGCCCATCAGGATACCGAGACCGCTCTCACCGGCCTGCCATTTCTGCTCGACCAGCATCACCAGCAGGTTCTGAAAGGGCATTGCCAGGAACATGGGCACGAGACCAAACAGCAGACACACCAGCACTGGCCGGTTTTTCCTGATGTACTGGAAACCGTAAGCGATGTCTGACAGCAACGGCTTTTTTCCGCCTTCCGGTTGTATCGCGGTGTTGCGCTTGACGAACAGCATGCAGAACACCGCGGAGCCATAGAGCACAGAGGACACGATGTATGCGGCCACCACGGAGAACTGCGAAACAATGATGCCCATCATGGCCGGACCGGCAACGCGGCTCAGATTCATGGCGCCACTGGAGATAGCCATGGCACTTTGAATCCTGCCAGGACCGACGACATTGACAGTAATAGCCATACGGGCAGGCATGATAAAAGGGAAGGCGCAGCCGGCAACGAATGCGGTACAAAGCAGGTGCCAGAACTCCAGTTTCCCCAGCACCAGCAGACCAAGAATAAAGAGTTCATTCCCGGTAATCAGCACCTGGCCAATGATGATCAGCTGCCGTCGCTCAACACGATCAGTGATCGCCCCGCCGATCATCGACGCAAAGATCATGGGAATCGCCACCACCAGGTTGATGTAGGCCAGCGACTGGGCGAGCCCGGTCAGATCCCAGGCAAGAATCGTCCGGGTGAGTATCTGCCCCTGCATGGCAAAGAAAAACGCTACATTGCCCATGAAGAGCCAGCGGAATTCCGGAATACCCAGCACTGAAAAAGCACCAGGCTTGAGAACAGGCGGCTCTGTGGTTGAGTTCGTGATGGTCGATCATCCTCAGGAAATGGCGCGCAATACACTCCCGGATCGCAACATGGCACCTGGCCGCCTTGTCCTGGACCTTTGGCGCTCAATCTGGGTGTGAATGAAGCGATTAACCGGAAGGCGGGGTTGTCGGCTTTCCGGACGCAAGTCAGTCAGTATAACGGAATCCACCCCAGCCGGGATAAACGGGGTCAGGTTCATTTCAGGGCACCTGGTGTCAGACGAGGATCTCGACCGGTTGCAAAGCCAGCACTTTTTCAATTCTGCCAGCGAATTCGGCAAAGGCGTCGTCAGCGAGTTCCCCGCGGGTTAACCGCTGGAAATCCCGGCCCAATTCCCGGTGCAGTGAATCCGGCAGGCTGTTCATCAGATTCTGTTCATTTTCGATGGCGAGTTTGAGCGAGTCCCGATAGGCATGGTTCCGTTCCGCGACAAGACTGTGATGAAACCACGCACGACCCAGCAGCACCCAGGGAAAATTGGGCGATGTGATCGGGCCCAGCTGAACGACTTTGTCTCCCAGTGATCCTGCAATGGTTTTCAACCTGGCAAGTTCGCTGCTGCCAAACCAGGCACCCGCACCACCGATCAGTGCGCCTATCCCGGTACCGAGGAGCAGGGAAGTGCCACCGACAGCAAGATCGAAGCCGCCACCAGCAGCCGCTCCGGAAATCGCACCGGTCATGGCCAGTTGTGACCGGGAGAGACCAAAAACTTCCCAGTTCTCGCGGGCAAACATATCCACGTCCTGAATCAGTTGACCTGTCTCCTCCCGGGACAACGTTTCATGACGATAAATCTGCTGCACACGATCAAACATCTGTGTCTCGCGGCGACGGATCCGTTGCCTGAGTTTTTCCTCCAGCCGCGCCTTCAGCGCATCCAGTGCCGCCGGTGTAACGTCAGCGCCCGCTGATGCATGCTCCTCGAAAGCGATCGTCTCCTTCAGGCAGGCTGCAATTTCCCGGGCACTGCGCAGTCGCCGGTGGGCACGCTCTGATTCCAAAGCACTGATTGCTCTCTCGAGCCTGGGACGCCAGGCTTCATCAAGCTCTGCAAACGCACGCAGCAATGAAATCCGCTTTTCAAAATCCGCGTGCAGCGCATCAAAGACTCGAACAATCGAAAAATACTGGTCCAGCGCCTGGCGCCATTCCGCCTCAAAGTCTCCATCACCGATCTTGTTGATCAGTGCCATTCTCGGTCGGCCGGTCCAGCGAAGAATCTCCATCTCCAGTTCATATTCAGGACCATAGGGTTTGGCACCATCCACCACATAGAGGATGCCCGCACCTTCCAGCAGCGGTGTCAGCAGTTCGCACTCATCATGGAACCTTGGGTCATCGCGATGGGCCGCCACGAATCCTGCCACTGCATCAGCCCGCTCGCTGGCTTTGTCAGTTTTCGAACGCAACCACTTCAGCAGTTCTCCCGGGCGTTGGAATCCCGGTGTATCCACCAGCACGTAGTGGGGTTCACCATCGACGCTCAATGTATAGCGCCGGGCATCTGTGGTTGTACCGGGTACCGGCGAGATCGCAACAGATTCATCTTCTGCGAGGGTGGCCACGATCGAGCTTTTCCCCTTGTTGGGGTGACCCACCACGGCAAACACCGGCAGACTCATGACGTGGCTCCGGCAACATACAATGCTGGATCAGGGAGCTGCGCTATTGCTCGCGACCAGACAACCTGATCAGAAGAATCCACGCCCGTTCGCGTGGCATTCAGAGGTACTACAGCGATAGAAGCCTCAGACCTGATGGAATTCCGTACAGCGGTCAAAAAGTCGAGAAATGAAAGCAGCGGAGGCTCCCAGCCCTTCGTCAGAATGACCACGCGACCCGGACGAGGTGTCCGGATGGATGTCAACATGGCCTCCATATCCAGCCATTCGGCCGCATCATGGCGGGCCGGCACCGGCAGATTTCGCCGGGACCAGAATTCAGGATACTGCACTGCCTCAACAGCATTGTTCCAGACGATGACAGCGGTCCGCTCATCAATGTCCAGGACAGGCATTTCAGCTGCACGCCTGTCCTGCAGGACAGGCGCTTCCGGATCACCGGCATCGAAGTCCACTGCGGGGCTTCTGAGACGGTCAAGGAGTGCAGTGATTTCAGGGCCCTCTTCCAACAGGCGCCTGACGGCGCGCCGCAACTGTCGACCAGCAACCCCTGCAACCAGGCAGCGCGGCAGTAACCCGTAGACCAGAATCGTCATCAGCACGAACGGCCACCAACGCCCCAGTTCAGCGGCGCGGGATGCTGCCAGCTCCGATCCCTCGAGGCGAAAGTAGCGGGACGCTTCAACCAGCGCCAGATCCGGTACCGCCGCTGGCAGGAAGAAAGACCAGGGCATGGCGAGCCCGGACAGACCCTGCCAGACCCAACGAGGGTCCAGGTTCAACGTGGTGCTCCAGCCGAACGCCAGGTCAGTAAAGACAACCAGCAACCCGGCCAGGACCAGGACACCGATGAAGTAGCCGATGGCAAAAGACTGGCTGAAGACGATCAGCTGCCAGCGGGCGTAGCTGCCGCGAAGACTTGCATGTCCTACCGACGCAAACAGACCCGACGGCATCCGGCGCTCAAGCCAGCTTCCCGCCCAGAGCGCAGGACTCAGTACCCTGAGGGCATCACCCATGGCTGCCGGCAACGGCAGTCGATGTCCCAGCAGCACAAGTTGCATGACCAGCAGCACCAGCGGGACGCCAATCAGTATCCCGAACAGGGCAAACAGGTTAACCGGATGATTGCCTTGATAGGCAAATGCGGCAGTCGCAATGACAACCCCGGCAACAAGCCCACCTACCGCCAGCAGGCCGTTGGCAATACTGACCAGGGATGCCAGCCGATCGCCATCACTTGAAGGGCCTGTCGCATTGATTTCCAGGGAGACCTGGTTGCAAGCATCCGCTGGACGCGCACCGGTTTTCTGCTTGTTGAGTATCGACCACCAGGCGAGGACCCGCTCAGCCTTGCTGCAATCGACAGCACCCAGTTCGCGGCCAATCAGCCGATCTCGCCGGATTCTGCTTTCTTCCCCAGTTCCCGTATCCGCCTCGAGCCATCGTCGAATATCAATCGCTGTCGCGAAGAACTCGCGCTGTGTTTTCATAAGGAGCGACTATACCGATTCAGCCCTGTGAATGCCGCACCGACGTGAAGACATCTTTGCCAGCATAAGGCGTCACCCGGGGGGAGTATTCTCGAACTCTCCCAGGACCAGGATGGGAGATGCCTCCAGCTCATCGGCAGCCATCAGGTGCGCGATCTGCTGCAGGGAAGCGACCAGCAGATTGCGCTGGTAATCCGGTAGTTTTCGAAACTCCCGAAGAAATCCGGCTTGCAGGAGTTCCGGCGCCTTCCCGACCACTTCTTCTCCCCGCGGGGTCAGGCTCACCGATACCTGCCGTTTGTCTGCCGTACTTCTGGCACGCAGAACATGCCCGCTTTTTTCAAGACGATCCAGCAGCGTGGTCACGGTTGCCTGTGACAAGACGATCTCCCGGGCAATCATACTGGGGGACGGATCTTCCAGCCGATCGATGATCTCCATGACCAGCAGCTGGGAAGTCGTTAATCCGGTCTCCTTGTGAAGGCGCCGTGAGTGAAGGTCGATCGCCCGCGTAATCCGTCGAAGCGATACCAGTATGTCATCATAGTCTTTCAAGGCGATTACTCCCGCCGGGGATCAGGTCATCGATACCCCATAGTGTGACAGCACTTCCGGGCCAAGGGCAGTTTTCAGTGGCCCGAGCCAGGGTTCAAAAGACCGCCAGGCATCGACACTGTCGCGGAAGATGGGCTGCCGGACCTGTTCTGAACTGGGCGTGCGAACGTTGCGCTCTGTCTTGTGATAATCCACACAACCCTGCTCAAACGGCAGGCCACAGAAATCAAGTATCCGGCGCACCTGGCCCTCAAGATCATCGACCACATCTTCATGATCAACCTGGAGGATTTCACCTGGCAGAACACTGTTCCAGTGCGCCATCAGGTCCAGATAATCCCGATAATAGGTGCCGATGTCCTGAAGTGAATAGCTGAACTCCTGGCCCTCGGCAAAGAGTTGCTTGTAACCGCTGAAACAGCAGGACATGGGATGCCGTCTGGCATCAATGATTCTGGCATTCGGCAGAATCAGCTTGATCAGGCCGATATGCCGGAAGTTGTTCGGCATCTTGTCGATAAAGAAGGGAGCCCCTGCCCTGTGAATCCGCGTGTCTTCAATGTATTGCTCCCCAAACGCCTGCAGCTCTTTGTCTGTCAGCACCGCCAGCGTATCAGGATACTTCCGATCCGCGCTCAGCCGGTCACCCCGACGCAGTTTCTGCGACAGGGACAGGATGTTAGGCAGCTCTAAAGTGCCATCCACCTGGCTGTGAGAAGCGAGTATCTGCTCCAGCAGGGTTGATCCTGCACGAGGCAGTCCGAGGATAAAAATCGGATCCGGCGCCGGGCAGCCTGAGTCCTGACGCCGCGCCATCAACTCTGCCGTACAGATTTCCTTTTGAGCGTCGAATTCTTCCCGCATCTGGTCAGCAGAGTAACGACTCT
>JAQCAK010000130.1 GCA_027621895.1 Pseudomonadota bacterium
GGAAAGTGGGTGATTGGCGAAACGCGATAATGGCTGGCGAGACGCAGGCAGCTTCAAGCCATTGGTTCGGCGGGGTAGACCTGCAGGCAGCATAGGCTACTGCAGGCGATAAGGATATCTATTTAGCAGGTAGTTGATGCGGACTAGCGGGGGTCAAGGGAGAGTCGACGTACAGAAAGGCGCGGACGTCTTTTCCTTCCTGTACGTCCAGGTTGAGCGGCCGCCTCATTGATTTTCATCCTGGTCATTCTTGCAGACGCCAATAGAAACTCCTGTGCCTAGGTACCCAGCCCCCGGCGCAGATTGTTAAAATGACTCAGCCGGTTGTAGAAGCCACGTCCATAGACGCGAATGATTTCCGCGACGGTCGTCGAGCCATCCTCGACACGCGCCGCAAAGCTTTCTGCGAGAAACCGGGTACCCGATTCCATCGCGAGCGATTCCATCTCCTGCAGATCACCGGCGGAGCCACGCAACATTCGCTTGAGCTCGTCCTTCACTTCGACGATTTCCAGGACCGGAACCCGTCCTGACATGCCCGTGCCACGACAGGCCTCACAACCGACGGCCTGCCATTCCGGCGCTGACCACAGCTCCGCGAATCGGCGGTCGTCCGCGGAATAATCCTTCTCCTCCAGAGGCGTCCGGCACTTTGTGCACAGCGCCCGGACGAGTCGCTGGGATGCGACCGCATGCAGGGCATCGGCAAGCGTCGCTGACGAAACACCCAGGTCAGTCATGCGAACTGTGGCCAGCAGGGCATCAAGCGTATGTACGGTCGATAATACGAAATGACCCGTCATGGCGGCCTGGGCGGCAATGAGTGCGGTTTCCTCATCGCGGATCTCGCCAATCATGACGACATCCGGATCCTGTCTCAAAATGGAACGCAGTGCCCTTGCAAACGTGAGTCCGGTTTTCGGGTCCACATTGATCTGCGATGCGCCCCGCAGGCGATACTCCACCGGCTCTTCCACCGTCATGATGTTGATATCCGGTCGATTCTTCTCTGCCAGCATGGCGTAGAGCAGTGAGGTTTTGCCTGATCCGGTCGGCCCCGTCATCAGGATCATGCCGTCTGCATTATCGGCCAGGCGTTCGAGTCTCTGCCGTTCATAGTCAGGCAGTTTCAGCATGCTGAGGGCACGCACCTGGTTCTGCGGCAGGAGTCTGGCGACCAGGCGCTCGGTGCCGCTGACAGGAATGACCGAGAGACGAAGGTCGATTTCCTTGTGATCCAGTTCCATGCGCAGTTCACCGTCCTGCGGAATCATGTGCTTGGTCACATCCATGCCGGAGATCGCCTTCACGTGCCTGATCAGGTGCTCATGGACCGAGGCCGGCAGGTCCACTGCACGATACAGCACGCCATCTACCCGGTTACGGACCACCGCGCCGTCGCCATAAGGCTGCACGTGCACATCACTGGCATTCAGATTTACCGCCCGTTTTAGGAGCTCAACAAACAGTTTCGATGTGGCGCTCTGGCCTGTCGGCACACGACTGCCATCCTGTCGTCGAATGGCCAGGTCAGCGGCGATGAGTGAACTCGGCACGTCGCCCCATCCCTGCAGCTGCTTGTCTTCCTGGCCGTAGACGGTCGCGAGCACCGAGTCGATTTCGTCCGGTGTCGCGACGCAGGCACTCACAGACATGCCCAGGGTAAAAGACAGTTCATCCAGTGTTGAAAGGTCGGCAGGGTCCGCCGTTGCCACCAGGGCCTCGTGACCTTCGATTACAAGTGGCACCACGATATGCATCCGAGCGACACTTTCAGGTAACTGCCTGGCGAATTCAACTTCCAGCTTGTTGAAGTCAGCCCGTGGCAGCTCGAAGTACTCGGCCGCTGCGACAGCCAGTTGTTCCTGTGTGAGCCGGGTCTCTTTGGCAACAGATCGCCATTTGTCGACAGTATCGCCGGCCGGGGAAAACTCGCTCGGAGGTTGCCGAGCTTCCCCTGAGGCCATTGCTGCAGAGACAAGCCAGTGATTAATGGCCATCAGCGGATCATCCCCATGTACATGAGTTTTTCAGGGTTATCACCGTCCTTGTAGACAATCTCGTAGTCACCGATCTGCCCCGAAAGGACGTAGCTGTTACCCTCTACTTCATACTTAACCTGCCTGGCTTCAAGCCACGACGGCTCGAGAAAGTCTGGCAGCTGGCCGTTCATGTGCCTGTATACCTCAATTCTGTATGCCAGCTGGTAAATAGCAACGGAGAGCCTGGCCTTGGCGCTCTTTTCTCCGACCTGCGGCTCTTCTCCAACCGGATTCAAATAAAAGAAAGAGACAATAAAGATGAGCAGCAACCAGGAGAGCGCGACCGCACCCGGTCTGTTCAGTCTCGGCGAGGAAACCGGGGTTCCAGGCTGGAGTATTTCCAGGTCTTCCTCAGCAGAGGCCTGAATCAGTTTTTCAAGATCATCACTCAACGCGAAGCTTCCTGATATCAAGAACATAGTAGTGATCGTCGAGCTCACTGAGAGCCCCAGCCGGTAAACGATCCTGTAGCGCCATGAGCACACGGGTGTCTGTCTTTGAGCGTTTGCCGTAGTCGAGCAGAAGCCGAAGATAGGGCTCGCCATCCTTCAGGGATTCATCAAACACGTGCCGGGTCACGCGGGTTTCGCTGTCAATCTCGAAGCGCACCAGCTGCAACACCATCCCGAAATTGTTCTCCAGCCAGAGCCAGCGCTCATCAAGCCCCTGGTAAGTCGTGGACATGACAGAGTGATGGAACGGATCGGGATAAATCTGGGCGGGCCGGTCTTCCTGTTCCACCGGAAACCATCGACCAGTCTGCTCATGGTAGTGATGAACAGCCTTTGCCACTTTTTCAATGTTTTCAATCACCTGATCAGCACGTTGATCAAGTACCCAGTATTCGTAGCCACGGTATACCAGCACCAGACAGGCGAGTGAAAGCGCAATGCCGATTAATAGGCCATCCAGTCGGGTCATTCAGGAGCCACCCTGTAGGGGTGTGCTTTACTCGATTCCAGCACCAGCGTGATGTCCGCGACCGTGGCAGTCAGCACGAAGCTGAAATCATTCTGCTTTTCGTATCTCACCAGCCCCCGAATTGAGGGGTTTGGCAGGATGGGAGGCAATACACCATTGTTCTGTTCATAGCTGCGCAGGGATTCAGCCGCTGTCCTCAGTATCCCGCTGAGATCCTGCTCGATCTTGTCGCTGCCCGGCTTGAATACGATAGATACCACGGTATCGAATTCGAAGATCGCCAGGACAATCGCAATGAGCCAGATGATGAACACCGAGGATGCTTTAGGCAGGATGGCTCGACGTTTCTTCGCTAACGCCACCTGTTCCAGCCTGACTTCACTGGAGCTGATCTGCGATTCGGTTTCTTTGATGAGCTTGTTGAGATCGTCGTCCATCGGACCATATTACCCTGATTTTTCGCAGGATATTAGCAGGCGCACTGTCTGGCAAAATCCTGTGCAAAAGCATCTCGAGTTTGTTGGGCAAAAGCGCAGGAACCAGGTCAGCGTTGCTCTGCTACTGGCCGATTGGTGTCCGGGCGTGGGACACTGGCACCGCTTCGGACAATGAGTCCCGGAGTCCGGTCACTTCTGGGGGCAGCCGACATGACACTGAATTCATTATTCAACATTCAACATCCAATACTGCTGGCACCCATGGCCGGAGCCACAACCGCAGAGCTTGTCGTTGCGGTGAGCGAGGCCGGCGGCCTGGGCGGGCTGGGTGCAGCAGCACTGACACCGGAGAGACTGCGCAGGCAGATCCAGGCCATTCGGCAGCAGACGGAAAAGCCGTTCAACGTCAACCTGTTCTCTCCCGTTGTACAGGATTTCGACCCGGCGGCCCGACCAGGCCCGGCAGCCCTGGCACTGATCGAGCAGTACAGCAGGGAACTGGGTATCACGACGACGCCGGTTCTCGAAAGCCAGTATCCTGACCCTGGCGAACAGCTGGCCATACTGATTGAAGAGCGGGTACCCATCATCAGTTTTCACTTTGGCGTGGAACCGGAACACGTGGAGGCGATTCATGATGCTGGATTAATGGTCCTCTGTTCCGCAACAACCGTCGCAGAGGCCAGGCATCTGGATGCTATCGGGGTCGATGCCATTATCGCCCAGGGCAGTGAAGCTGGTGGTCACCGGGGCACATTTATCGGGGATTTTCGGCAGGCCTTGATCGGGACCCTGGCCCTTGTTCCACAGGTGGTTGATGCCGTGTCTGTACCGGTGGTTGCAGCCGGAGGCATCATGGATGCACGAGGCATCGTCGCCTGCAGGGCGCTCGGCGCCGCCGGCGTCCAGATGGGCACCGCCTTCCTGGGTTGCCCCGAATCCGGTATTCCCAGAGTCTGGCAGGAGCAGTTGCTGAGGAGTTCTGCCGATTCAACCGGCGTCACCACCGCCATGAGCGGCAGACCGGCGAGAGGATTGCGTAATCGCTACATTGAAGAAATGGAAAGCCTCGAAGAGCCGCTACTGCCGTACCCGTTACAGTACGCACTGTCCGCCAGTATTCGGCGCGCCGCGATCGAGCAGCATAATCCTGCTTTCCCGGCCATGTGGGCCGGTCAGGGCGTGGAGCTCCTGCAGATACAGTCTGCGAAAGCACTCATGGACCAATTCATTCGCGAAAGCCGGGATCTGGCGGGTCAGCTGGCTCGTGATCGCTGACCTCATTCACCGCAGCACCCGATCAATCCGCTAAAAACCTGCCGGCTGAAGTTTCTTCATCGCACCCAATAACCCAGGATCCTCCGTCATCACCACCCGAACAGGAATGTTTTCAAGATAGGTTCTGAACCGGCCCTTGGACTCAAACCGTTCCCGCATCCCGCTTTTCTCTGCCAACTCAACCAGCTGCGGTACGATCCCCCCGGCGATGTAAACACCGCCTTTCGCGCCCAGGGTCAGTGCCAGATTACCCGCTACGGAGCCAAGCACATCGAAGAAGACACCCAGGCTATCCGCCGCGTGCGCATCCGCACCCTGCAGGGCTGCGGCACTGATCGCCCCCGGTGAATCGAGGCGGGCTTCAAGCCCATCGAGTTTCGCAAGGGCCCGGTAGATGTTAAGGATCCCCTGCCCGGAAAGCAGTCTTTCAATCGAAACCCGGCCGAACTCTCGCGAGAGTTCATTGAGAATGGCAATCTCCCGCTGCGAAACCGGGGCAAAATCCACATGCCCGCCTTCCCCGTCAATGACGATATGCCCTGCAGCTGACGGCACCAGGGAACAGACACCCAGGCCTGTGCCCGGACCGAGTATGGCGATTGGTCTGCCATCATCCGGAGCACCAGAACCGATTTGTCGCCAGTCTCCGGGCATCAGACCCGGCACCGCCAATGCTACTGCAGCAAAGTCATTAACCAGTTCCACCTGAATATCGCCGAGGCGTGCAGAGATTTTTGCCCGGTCTATGATCCAGGGACTGTTCGTAATCCTCACCGAATCGCTGTCTGTCGGACAGGCGACAGCAAGACAGGCTTTCTCTGGCAAAGACTTCCAGCCACCCTGTTGGTCGATCTCAGCGAGGTAGTGAACCAGCACATCCTCAAATCGATCATGTCGTGCAACAGCATATCGCTTGACCAGGTGCAGTTCGTGGCTGACCGGGTTCTGAAGGCCAATTCGCGCGTTGGTACCACCGATGTCCGCGACCAGATTCCACGCTGTAGCTGTTGTGTTGTCCATGAAGCTATTTCATGCCGGCCGACTCAAAGTACCCTCGCGTCCTGTTTGCGAAAGCAACCAGAGACAGCATGACCGGAACCTCAACCAGAACACCCACCACGGTCGCCAGAGCAGCGCCGGAGTTAAGACCAAAAAGGCTGATGGCAACCGCGACCGCCAGCTCGAAGAAATTCGAGGTACCGATCAGGGCAGCCGGCGCAGCCGTATCAAAAGGAACCTTCCAGGCATAGGCCCAGCCATAGGCCACCACGAAAATCGAGTAGCTCTGAATCAGGAGCGGAATCGCAATCAACACGATGACTCCCGGGTTGCTGAGGATAGTTTCCGCCTGGAAACCGAACAGCAGAACCACCGTCGCGATCAGACCCATGATAGAGAG
>JAQCAK010000131.1 GCA_027621895.1 Pseudomonadota bacterium
CGCGCTCGATAGGCTCGCAGAGTATCCATGGTAAACGAGGGACCATCCCGATGCAGCTCACAATCATCAACAATGACATGCGCTTCATCCGCAATTGCCAGCTGCAGCATGGCAAGTCGCTGCTCGGCGCTCGCGACCGGCTGCGGGCGATGTGGCGGGATCCTGCAGGGCACCAGAACCACCGTCGCATCAAGCTTCAGGAAGATCTCGTGAGCCAGCTTAAGGTGCCCCAGGTGCACGGGATCAAAGGTGCCACCGAACACCGCGGTGACCATCATTGGCGGATCTGACCGTCTCCAAAAACCACGAATTTCTGCGAGGTCAGGCCTTCCAGCCCCACTGGCCCCCGGGCATGAAGCTTGTCTGTGGAAATACCAATCTCGGCCCCCAGGCCGTACTCAAAACCGTCTGCAAAACGGGTTGAAGCATTGATCATGACGGAACTGGAATCCACTTCCCGCAGGAATCGATGACCGGCCGTGTAGTTCTCTGTGACAATGGAGTCGGTATGATTCGAGCCATAGCGGTTGATGTGCGCAATGGCCTGGTCCAGGTCCTCGACAATACGTACCGCAAGCACCGGCCCGAGGTATTCCTCGAACCAGTCAGCCTCCGTTGCCGGCGTCACCTGGTACTGGTCAGCCAGCAGGGCGCGGGTGGCCTCGCAACCTCGCAATTCCACGGCCTGTGCCTGAAAACCGGCGGCCAGCCTGGGCAGTATCGAAGGGGCAACCTTTTCCGACACGAGCAGCGTTTCCATGGCGTTACAGACGGCATATCGCTGCGTTTTGGCGTTGATCGCAATATTGTAGGCCTTCTCTGGGTCCGCATGCTCATCAATGTAAACATGGCAGATCCCATCCAGGTGTTTGATCACAGGAATGGTTGCCTCATCCATAATGCGCTCGATGAGTCCGCGACCACCACGAGGCACGATAACGTCAACGAACTGATCCATTCGAACCAGTTCACCGACCAGGGCACGGTCTGTATCCCGAATCACCTGTATCGCAGTGGCCGGCAAACCCACAGCCTCGAGGCCGGCATCAATACAGGAGGCCAGCGCGAGGTTGGAATGGATAGCCTCGGAGCCACCTCTAAGCACGGTGGCATTGCCTGATTTCAGACACAGGCTGGCAGCGTCAATGGTCACATTCGGTCGACTTTCGTAGATGATCCCAATCACACCCAGGGGAACCCGCATTCTGCCAATCTGCAGACCATTGGGCTGATAGGACATGTCAGAGATTTCACCGACCGGGTCTTCGAGTCCTGCAACCTGTACCAATCCTTCCACCATGGACTCAAAACGCGCCTCGGTGAACATGAGGCGATCCAGCAAAGGCTCGCTGATACCATTGCGCCGGCCAGCCTCCAGATCCTTCTCGTTTTCCGCCATCAGGCTGTCGCGCCTTTTCAGGATCTCGTCACCAATGGCGAGCAGCGCGGAGTTTTTCAGCTGGGTCGACGCACGGCATACCTGTGCCGAGGCAGCCCTGGCCGCTTCACCCACCTGACGCATATAAGCTGACAATTCAGTCATGGTCTCCTGCCTGCTGCGCGTTTCCTACTGAAAACGCTTTACCCGCGAAAAACGGCGCATTATAACCTGCTTCCATGCCCAGAGTGACAACCAACTTCTTCGACCAGGAGCCGCTGGACCTGGCACAGGACCTGATCGGCAAGGTGCTGCGCCACCGGATCGAGGATCCGGTACACGGCTGGTTATGGCTTTCTGCCCGGATCATTGAAACAGAGGCCTATTACCTCGACGAGAAAGGCAGTCACTCCTCACTGGGTTTCACCGAGAAGCGCCGGGCCATGTTCATGGCACCGGGTACCATCTACATGTACTAGGCACGGGGCGGCGATTCGCTGAATTTTTCCTCACGGGGTGAAGGCAACGGGGTGCTGATCAAGTCCGGGGTTGTACATATCGACCGGCGATCGCCCGCCAGAACCGTCGAAGTCATGCAGACGCTGAATCCCGTCAACGGCCGGTTACGTGATCCGCGGCGGCTATGCAGCGGACAGACCCTGCTGTGCCGGTCCCTGGGCCTTAAGGTGCCGGACTGGAACCAGGCGCAGCTGCGCCCATCGCGTTTCGTGCTGGAAGATGTGGGTATTGTGCCGGAGAAGCTGATCCAGTGCCGAAGACTCGGGATCCCGGCCGGCCGAGACGAGCATCTGCCCTATCGATTCGTGGACGCGGCAGAAGCTCACCGGGCCACCCGCAACCCCCTGCGGGATGAACATCGGGTGATCAGCCGCTAGCCTTCTGGATCTGCTCAACCAGCTTGTCGATTTCACGCAGACGGATCAGCGGATCCTTCATTTCCAGCAGCCGCTGTTTGAAGTCGTTGGAACAGGGCAGCAGTTCGGTCAGCCTGGCGCCGACCTGGCTGGCTTCTGCGAGATCGCAGCTCAGGCCGAGGCGCTGAACAGCCTCATGTTCCATCAGGGATTCCAGCAGACCGGAAAGGTGTTCGCGTTCCTCCGGTATGGTGACCCGGTCCTCATCTGCCAGGAATTCCACGCTGGCCCGCATGAGTCGGTCTGCCTGCTCATACTGGTCGCGAATAACAAACTTCCGCTGACCCTCGATCACAATACTGAGACTGCCATCGTCCGCCTGGTCGAAATCCACGATCAGGCAGTAAGTACCGCAGTGGGACACTTCGGGCAGTTGTTCGTCCGGTCGAGCCAGCGCCTCGCTGCCTTCGGTGATCATCACCACACCGAATCCGGACCCGGCTTTCATGCAGTCCCGAATCATATCCAGATAACGGGTCTCGTAAATCCTGAGCGGCAGTCGCCCGCCCGGAAACAGGACCAGTTGCAACGGAAACAGCGGGATATCTTTCATCAGCCTATTGCAGGACAAGCATCGAAAATTCGCACTTGGCCAGAGCAGGGTTTAAACTGCCCCGCGTCTTGATTCTGAAGTTCAACAAAGGTACCCGGTTCTGGACCTGCTGCATGTCATCATCCTGGCCCTGGTACAGGGCATTACGGAATTTTTGCCGATCTCGAGTTCAGCCCACCTGCTGCTGCCCGCAGAAATACTGGGCTGGCCGGACCAGGGTCTGGCATTTGATACCGCTGTACATCTAGGGACCCTGACTGCGGTCGCATTCTATTTCCGGCAGGATATCGCCGGGCTTGCAGCTGCCACCAGCCAGCACGTCTTCAAGGGCGCCGCCTCAGACGACAGCCGTTTTGCCATCTGCCTGCTGATCGCAAGCCTGCCGATTCTGCCAGTGGGATTCTTTGGCCGCTTTGTGATCGAGGCAAACCTGCGCCATGTGGAAATCATCATCGGCACGACGATCGGGTTTGGCCTTCTGCTGCTGGCTGCCGACCGGTTCAGGGGCAAGGCTGATCATCATGCCGAACTGACACCCGGTGGTGCACTGATGATCGGTATCGCCCAATGCCTTGCGCTGATCCCAGGAACTTCACGCAGCGGTGTGACCATGACCGCGGCCCTGTTCCTGGGTTACACCCGGGAAACCGCGGCCCGGATTTCACTGCTCATCTCCATTCCAGCCATTGCCGGTGCCGCAACCGTCAAACTCTGGGACCTGCTGCACCAGCCTGAAGCCGTGGACTGGATGGCCATCTCGCTTGGCGTCCTGCTGTCCGGCCTGTCGGCCTATGCCTGCATTGCGCTTTTCCTGAAGATGATCGAGCGTATCGGCCTCGTGCCTTTTGTTGTCTACCGGATGCTGCTTGGACTGCTGCTGATCCTGATCATCTACTAGAAAGGAATATCGTCATCAAAGTCATCCTGCGGGGGCGGTCCAAAATCATCCATGCCGCCGCCTGACGAAGAAGATGAACCACCACCGCTACCGCTGCCACCGCCGTAGCCACCGCCACCCGACGAGCCACCCATTTCGCCACGACCGTCAAGCATCTGCATCTCGTTGGCGACAATTTCAGTGGTGTAGTGCTTCTGGCCGTCTTTTTCCCAGTCCCGGGTTCGGAGTTCACCCTCGATATAGACTTTCGAACCGCGCTTCAGGTACTCACCCGCGATTTCTGCCAGGCGGTTGAAGAACACAACCCGGTGCCATTCGATTCGCTCTTTCTGCTCCCCTGACTCCCGGTCACGCCACTGCTTTGATGTGGCCACGGACACATTGGTCACGGCGCCACCACTGGGCATGTATCTTGTCTCAGGATCCCTGCCGAGGTTTCCCACCAGTATGACCTTGTTGATTCCGCGAGCCATTTGCTTCTCCTGTTAGCTGTCGCTGATCTGCGCAACGACCTGATTGAGTTGCTGGTCATCAAAGATCTGTTCGTCCACTTTCAGATACGCGACCCGGTCTGATTCAATCACAACCGCTTCGATGACACCGTTGATGGATGATAACGCGTCAACCCGCTCCTGGGGAGATCGACCGCCTTTTCCACCCAGTTGAACTGTTCGACTGCCAATCTGGCCCAGAGAAGGAAACCCTGCACAAAGTATCAGCCAGAGAAGCACCAGGAGGGTATTGGCTGCCAGTACGGCAGATATTCCCCACAGCTGCACCAGCAGACCGCTGATCGTTCCGCCGGCAAAAATGCCCAGGAACTGGCAGGTGGTGTAAACCCCCATGGACGTTCCCCGCAAACCCGCCCTGGCTGTACGGCTCAGCTGCGCCGGCAGGATCACTTCCAGCAGGTTAAAGCTCATGAAATAGAGCGTCATGGCAATGATGACCGGGTAAAACTGCCTGGTCGACAGCAGGATGACGAATGCAATTAGCGCCAGTCCCACGCTGGTGAGCAGCACCTTGCGGATATCCCTGATGCGATCAGAAATCCACATAATGGGCGCCATCAGAACAAACGAGCCAATCAGCAGGCAGAAGTACCAGGTTGCATGGTCCTCCCGGGCGATCTGTCCGGTGGCGTCAAACAGCAGGGGAAACATAGAGAAGGCGCTGATCAGCAGAAAATGCAGCATGAACACGCTGATGTTAAGCCGCCAGAGACGCAGATCGGCTGCTACTTCGAGCAGTCTGCCCCGCTGTACCGTGGAATCCAGGTTGTTTGTTCGAAAAGCCGGGGTAGGCACCAGCAGCAGGATGCAGAACAGACCGACAACACCAAGCATCCCTGTGAGATGGAAAATCCCCGCGAGCCCGAAATGTCTGGCGATCATCGGCCCCATCACCAGGGACAGGCCGAACGATGCCCCGATCGAAATGCCAATGACAGCCATGGACCTGGAGCGCTGGTCTACCCGCGTGAGATCTGACATCAGGGCAAGCAGCGTGCTGGCGATAGCACCACATCCCTGCAGGAACCGACCCACAATCAATCCGACGATACTGTCGCTGAAGCCGGCCACAAAACTGCCGGCAATGAACAACAGCAATCCCGCGACAATCACGGGTTTACGCCCCAGCCTGTCGGAGATCAGGCCGAAGGGTATCTGCAGGAAGCCCTGCGACAGGCCATAGATGCCCAGCGCCACGCCAATCAGGAACGGCGTCGCACCCGCGACATCGGGCACCGCCAACGGCAGTACCGGCAGCACCATAAAAAGGCCAAGCATACGAATGAGATACAGTAGCCCAATGGACGAGGCTGCTCTCAGTTCCTGTTGATTCATACTGGATGTAACCGGGACGGTTGGACGGAATACCGCGCGCTTTTGCGCACAGTCCCGCAAACTTATAACATCTGTGCCCTGCTCGAGCCCCGGGTGTCGGGAGCATCCCTGACTGAATTCAGGATAAACGGCAGGTGAGCCATTACGCTCATGGATAACTCAGCGGATGATATCAGATCACGGCGATCGCTGGCAGGATCATGCGCTTTGTACAGCACGGAAACAGTCACTATCACTTTCACTAGTTGTGGTCTTTCGATCACGTAAAAGGTAACGATCATTGATGAGCGTCATCTCCGTACATGGAGCCAAAACCCACAACCTGAAGAACATCAGCCTGGATATTCCGAGGGACAAGCTGGTTGTCATTACCGGTCTCTCGGGGTCCGGCAAATCATCACTCGCTTTCGACACGCTCTACGCGGAGGGTCAACGACGCTACGTAGAATCACTG
>JAQCAK010000132.1 GCA_027621895.1 Pseudomonadota bacterium
ATCTTTGGCGTGTTGTCTGATGCAGCGATTGAGAGAGATCGGAATGCGAGGTACCGAGTATGCAAAAGCGCAAGCCGGGACCCACCGGTTGAGGCTGCTGAAGATTGGCGCAGTCATCATCCGTAACACCAGACGTATCCGGTTCCTGCTCTCCAGCGCTTACCCGCACCAGCAACTGTTCTGTCAGGTTGTTGCCAGGCTTGATACTGGCTGATCATAAAGCACTGTAAATCTGTCGGACTTGGCGGGGTCGCCAGGCTGGCGCGACGCTGACAATCGAAAATTCGCTCCCACAACCGCGGCAAATGGGGACATTGAGAGAAAGTTCAGTAGATCCACTGAGGCAATACGATTAAGACCGACTGAAGAACGAGAATGGCCTCAAATCAGACGCTTTACCGGGATTTGATGAAACATCCGGGCTAGTTCGTTAACAATGACAAAGGAATCGACAGGCCGGCCTTGAGGCGGGTTTGTGCCTCGTACAACTCAATCTCCACAAACCAGCCAAGTCGCTGACCTGTCGAGAACTCACCCTCCAGCCTGGTTGCCAGTGCATGGCCGATCTCCAGAAAGTCCTCCGAAAGGTCCGCGCGAGCGCCGAAACCAGAACCTGTGTACGTGTAGTAGGTGAACCACTCGATTTCACGGTCGAACCAGTCAGTCTGGCGACTGGCACTCACAACGATCTTGTGATCGCGTGCGTCGACGTTGTGAATGACTTCTGCGGCAATGATTGATCCGCTCCCTGTTGTATAGCGAATTTCACTGCGAACAAATCGGTCTCTGAAGATTTCTTCGGCAGCCAGTTCAAATGTCCATCGTTCGTCAATGCGCGCAGAGTATTCGAGCTCCAGATAGCTGAGCGCCCAGGCATTGCTGAATGCGTGGTTCGCGGAAAGGTCTGAGAGGTCACCCATCACAAACTCAATCTGTGCTTGTGGCCGTGTGCTCACGACTCGCATGCCGCGAATCCAGCCTTCCTTGGACAGGCCAACGGATGAAGCGAACCCCTTGACCGGGGGGACGACGCCGAACTCGACGCGAGTCTCCAGATCAGTGTAACGCAGGAACAACCGACGTAGATTCAGCGCCTGGTCGCTTTCACCCAGAGTGTTGTATGCTGACTCGAACTCATCGCCGGTCGCGATAGTGCCGTGCAACGACCACTGGTCGTTCATGTGGAGCGCCGGTCTGTAACGAACCCGATACTGGGTGCGCAAAGCGCGTTTCGAAGTGTCATCAAGTCGGATCGAAAGATCACCGGCGTGGACGAACTCTCCGGCACTTGTCAGGGGTGACATTGCCAGTAGCAAACACGCGATCAGCAGTATGCGAGGGTACGAGGTTAACAATGGGACCTGGTTATCGTCAGTGCGGCAGCTCGCATTACACGCTATTTTCATCTGATCGGCCAGACTCCAGGGGGGCGCGTGCGCCATAGTGCCTAAGGCTGCCTGATCCACCCGGCTTGCCCGGAGACTCGTGAGCGTAAGCCAGGCAGTTGAAACTGGTCCAGTAGATAAGAAATATGGTCCAGCGAATAGCGGCGCCAGATCAGAGGCAGAAGTCCCAGCACCTGAACATGCCGCAGCCGCCCTGCCCGTTTTTCAGGGGTGGTTGAACAAAGGCTCGTCAGTTCTGCCCAGGTAGCGTTCTGCAACCAGGGCATTCGATTGCTGGAATATCTGCCGAAAGCTGCACGAGAGATCTTCACTTAACAGCGAGCAGCTCTGCTGCCTGGAGTAATGTGCCAGGATGTGAAGGACCTGCTGTCTGTGTTCAGCCTCCATGTCCAGTTTATTCAGTTCACGGACTACAGCGAGCACATCCGGTGAGAGCGAGACATTGGCCTCACCAGCCGCGGGCACGGCAAAGGCATCAGACCAGTTCATCCCCAGTTGAGCACAGAAATCCTTGAGCAGATCCCCACCGTGAAACTGGCCACGCTCAAAGGGTCGGACAATCAGAGACTCACGCCCGAACGCTTGCTCCCAGGGACGCAGCAGCCGGTTATAGTCATAACGCTGCATAAAATCATACTTCATGTAGAAGTCCTGAACACTGCCGGAAAACCGGGTCTCGTCCATCCTGACGTGTTGCGCATACTCGGACTCCAGATAAGCATCCTGCCTTCTGAGGTACACAATAATAATGACGTCTGTAACTGAAGCCGAGTCAAGTACCAGCTTCAAACGTGGTGGCGGAACAAACTCGAAATCCTCAGAACTCAGTAACAGGTCCTGTCCGGGTTTCGTTTCCGCCAGCGCCTCGCGAACAATCTCTTCCGATGAGCCAAGTTCCGGCGAGTAGTTGGGGTTCCCGATATTGAACGACCAGGCCAGGTTATGGTGTCCATTCAGCCGGGATGCCGCCTGCGGGTAGACGAGGCCACGCTCTCTCAGCAGTTGCCTGTTCGCGGCGCAAAAATTCTGTATCAGGGTACTGCCGGTCTTGTGCAAACCGATGTGCAGGAACAATTTTGTCACTGGCAATTAGGCACAGGGTTAACTGAAAGGAGCAAACTAACTTCATCTTTCAAAGACTTGTTCAAGGGAAAGTAAATTTTCTGCTTCGAGAGCCAGGAAGCTGCTTTCTTGATTCGTGCGAACCAGAAGAGGACGAAATCAGCCGGGCCTTCGCTGGCAAGTGGTCGTATTCGACTAATCGTCAGCGATAGAGAAAAAGGCACGTATCCTTTCCAGCAGATGTAACTGCGCTATCTCCGGCTTTAGTGCCTGACGCACCGTTTCCTGCTGATTGTGACGATGCCGGTTTTCTATTGTGCGGCCCAGAATACGGACAGTTTCCGGTCTTCCCTGAACAATCGGCTCGAAGCTGCCTGGCAACAAGATAGCCACCGTCACCTCGCTGTCATCGGACAAAATACTGACCTTCAGCGAAGCAAGCTCCTCGTCGGTCAGAGAATCGAAGAGATCTACCCGGGTTTCATTGAGGTCAAGGGTCGCCAGCCCAAACATAATGGCAACAAAAATGACCGACCAGAGGACCAGACCTACCAAAGAGAAGAAATCCACGTACTGTTTATTTTGACTTTGGCACAGGCTCCTATCTCTCACCCGCCAACGGATACCTGAAGCCTCTTAAATTGCTACGGTTCGACAGCCACGCGGTTGCGCTCCATGAACCGGTTTCTCATCGCGACCGCGGTGTCTGGAAAATCAGTGAAGAATCCGTCGATACCGATCGACAGGTAAGCGCGTAATTCTGCTTCACTGCTGCTGAAAGTATCCGGATAACGGTCGTCGCGGAAGGTCCAGGCATGGACAAAAAGCCCGAGATCATGAGCAAGGCTGACAAGGCCGGTATCCTCTCCGCTGTGCACAAGCAGGGTCTTCATCGCGCCCACACCGTCGGCAAAGCGGGCAATCTCGGCAAGTGGCACATTCGGTTCGGTCGGCTGCAATCTGCTTTTCGGGTACACCAGCATTACCAGTGGCACAGCTGTCTTCGGGCGCAGTGCCTCAAGGGTCTCCTGGTCAAAACTCTGGATAATGACGTTTTCACTCACGCTAAGCCTGTCCAGCTCCTGAAGCAGCATGGGCCCCATATCAAAGCCAAGCCGCCTGAAAACCTGTGGTGATTTCAGTTCGGGATACAGCCCGATAGTGCGACCCTCGGACACTTCCATGGCTTTCAGAAGTTGAATGATCTGCGCCAGGGTCGGCAGGGTGAACTGATCATCATGGCTGGCCGAACGATCATCGAATGGCTGCCGTGCCCGAAGTTGCTGCAATTCGGCCAGAGTAAAATCCATCACGTACCAGTCGCTCCGGCCATCCAGGTCCCTGCGCCGGTCCGGATAGATCGCCGCTACATTGGTGGTGTTACCAAGATAAAGGTCATGACGAGCGACAAACTGACCATCAGCGGTCAGCACCAGATCGGGTTCGATGTAGTCCGCCCCCATCAGAATGGCTGCCCGGTAAGCCTCCAGCGTGTGCTCCGGATAGTAACCGCTAGCCCCACGATGAGCGATGACCAGGGGATTGGCCAAACAAGAAGAGGACAGGTACAGGAGAATGGCGAAAACCAGGGGGCGCATACATGACATACATGAAATTTATCAGTCGATTGTGAGGGACAGTTAAAGGGAGCTGACGCTCTGCTTAACAATGAGTTAATCAGAAATTTTCCATAGCGCTCTAGCCTTCGCTTTTCTTTAACTCTGGTGAGGAAACAATGAGCAAAGGCGAGAATCTTCGATTCACACTGCTGGGCGCAGCCCTTCTGACCGGTCTGGCAGCGTTCGGCGAGACCCCCGGTGACGGCGAGATCGAAGAAGTCATCGTGGTCGGACAAAGAGCGATGCTGCAGAGTGCCATCGCGCGACAAAAAGAATCTGACGTCATCAAAAGCGTCATTACCCGGGACGCCATCGGACAGTTCCCGGATCAGAACGTTGCCGAGTCAGTACGCAGACTACCAGGCGTCAATGTGCTCAATGATCAGGGAGAGGGACGATTTATCGCCGTCAGAGGCCTTGACCCATCTCTCAACTCCGCCTCGATCAACGGCACCCGAATCCCCTCACCGGAATCTGATACACGCTCGGTTGCGCTGGACGTGATTGCCTCCGAGCTGGTCGAGTCCATCGAAATCATCAAGATGATCACGCCGGACATGGATGCAGACACTATCGGCGCTGCTATTCGAATCAACACAACCAGCGCTCTTGATGCCGACCCGTTTGTCACAGTCAAGGCAGAACAGTCCTATAACGATCTCAACGACGAATACTCACCCAAAGGTTCAATCGACTTTGCCTACCCGCTTTCGGACAATCTGGCAGTTTCCGGCGGGCTCTCCTACGCCGAACGGGAGTTTTCAACTGACAATGTCGAACCCGACGGCTGGGACATCTCTGATACGGGTATCGTGTACGCCGATACCGTCGAATACCGCGACTATGATGTGTTGCGGGAAAGGACGGGCGCCTCCCTTTCACTGGATTACCAGCCCAGTGACAGCACGACGCTGTACGCGCGACTGATCTACAGCCTCTTCGATGACACCGAGGAACGACGTCGCCTGACCATTGAATTGGACGAGCAGCCCGCCTCCGGCTCCGCGACAACGGCCAGCTTCCTCTCTGACGATGGCACAATCGCGGTCGAACGGGAATCGAAAGACCGGTTTGAATCACAGGAGATTGCTTCTTACCAGTTTGGTGGCTCTACAGAAATTGAAGCCTGGGAGCTCGACTATTCAATCGTCTACTCAAGAGCCGAAGAACACGAGCATCGCACGGAGGATCCCACGAATTTTGTCGCAGAATTCGAAGATCCAGGAAATCTGGCGATCACCTTCGACTACGCTGACATGGAGCTGCCACGCTACGCCGTAACAGCCGGCACTGCGGCTTTTCTAGACCCCACCAGTTACGAGTTCGACAAGCTCGAACTGGTGAATGGCAAGGCAGAGGATGAAGAATGGGCCTTCCAGTTCGATGCCAGTCGTCAGATCACTCTGGACAACGGCGATCTGGAATTAAAGCTGGGTGCGAAGTTCCGCCAGCGAACCAAGGAATTCGATCTGCTGCTCCAGGTTTATGATGGGTTCAGTGGGAACTACACACTGGCGGATGTTGCCGGAGCGCAAAGCTACGGCCTGACCAGCATCAATCCCCTAACTGATCTGAGCCGGGTGCGCGCATTCAATGCGGCCAATTTCGCCAGTTTTGAGATCAACCAGGCTGATACCGATTTCGAATCCAACATCGAGGATTTCACGGTGGACGAGGACATCACAGCCGGCTACGTCATGGTTCGATACGAGACCGGGCCGCTGATGATCGTCGGGGGGGTGCGCGTTGAAAAAACCGAGAATGACATTCAGGCCAATCTGACCGAATACGTGGAAGAAGGCGGTGTGTACAACGGTGTCGTTCTTGCCGATGATACTGTGTTCGTCACACCGAACGACTTCAGCAAGAGCTACACGGATGCATTGCCCAGCGCCAGCCTGCGGTATGACTGGTCCGAGGATGTCCTGCTGCGGGCCGGTTTCTTCAAAAG
>JAQCAK010000133.1 GCA_027621895.1 Pseudomonadota bacterium
TGCCCAGCAGACTCGACGGTTCTATGCCCAGTTCCAGCGAGGCAAAGGGCGTATCGGCACCGAGTCGGCTGGCCACAAACTGGTCCATGGAGATGCCGTTGTAGAGGTCAGAACCCTCGGTGGATTTTGGATGAGCGCCTGTCAGGAAGGCCGCGCAGGAACGACCATGAGCGCCGCCCGGGTCGCCAAGCGACTGTGCATTGTAGTGGGCGAGACCGGTCACCACTGCACATTCATCTTTGACGTCAGACAGTGCCTCCAGGATCGGGCTCAGCGTATAGTTCTCACCCACATCCGCAGGTGTAAAGCTGTTCATGCGCATGCCGTTGGGGAAATAAAAAACCCCCAGTCTTTTTGGGCGTTGCTCGAAGGACGCGTAACTGGCTCCCGGCAATAAGGATTCCATGACGGGCAGCGCAACCGCTGTGCCGAGTCCCTGCAGAAAGGTTCTGCGAAGGAGCTTCATTCAGGCACTCTCCTGTAATTGAATTGATAGCTTTCAAGAATTGAGAGCAGGATATTGTGGATCCGGTACTCGTTTTCTGCTGCATTGGCGGCGATGGACCTGACCAGGGGACGATCGGTGGCTTCGATACCGCGCCCGAGACCGTAGATCAGGAGCTGTTCAGCGATGGCCCTTGTGAACTGGTCTTTGCGATCCAGCAGTATCTCGCGAAGGCCCGCCAGTCCCTCGAAATGGGTGCCGTCAGGCAAGGTTGCAGAGGCGTCAATCAGCATGCCGGCGTCTTCTCGCCGGTAAGCACCGATCGCATCGTAGTTTTCCAGAGAGAGCCCGAGCGGGTCCATCTTCACATGGCAGGAAGCGCAGGCGGGATCCTCCCGGTGAAGTGCCATCTGCTGTCGGGCACTGAGTGGCTTGCCGTCCCGGACCATGACCAGCGCGGGGATGTCTGGTGGCGGCGGCGGTGGCGGTGCTGCCAGCAGATGATCCAGAATCCACTGGCCACGTTTGACGGCGGAAGTATGGTTGCCATAGGAAGTCAGCGTCAGCACGCTGGCCTGCCCCAGGATACCGCCGCGGTTGCCGTTCTCCGGCAGATCAACCCGTCGCAATTCAGTGCCTGAGACGCCAGCAATGCCATAGTGTCTGGCCAGGCGATCATTCAGGAACGAATAGTCCGCGTCGATCAGGTCCAGAACACTCCGGTTTTCCCGAACCAGGTTTGAGAAAAAGCGTTCGCTTTCGGCCTCGATGGCGGCCCGGAGCCTGACATCGAAATCCGGGAACATCATGACGTCCGGTCGGTGATGTTCAAGATTCCGCAGGAACAGCCATTGCCCGGCGAAGTTTTCGGTCAAAGCGTCTGCGCGGGGATCCTTCAGCATGCGCTGCATCTGGGCCTGCAGGACAGAAGGTTCCCGCAGTCTGTTCTGCATGGCGAGTTCGAGCAGTTCCTCATCCGGCAAACTGCTCCAGAGGAACAGTGCCATGCGTGCGGCGAATTCGGTATCGCTGATCCGGTAGTCTTCTCTCGGCAGTTTCCCCGGTGGTGATTCTTCAACCAGGAACAGGAAGCTCGGCGACACCAGGATGGCCTGGATGGCTGTGGCGATGGCGGCCTCGAATGAATCGTTGTCCCTGGCGCTGTCGAACAGTGCCAGCAGCGGCTGAATGTCTGTTTCGTTCACCGAACGACGATAGGCCTGTTGCGCGATGTCGGTGAGTATCTGCGTCGCACAGCCAGTTTCGGATCGATACCAGGCAGGTTTGCAGGTAAAAATTCGCGCTTGCCCGGCTGTCCATCCCGGCCCCTCGACCGACAGCGGTCCGGTCACGTCTATCTGCAGTACATCCCGCGGGAAATTGGTCTGGGCGAATCTTTCGGACATGTGATACGAGGGCACCGCGACTGAGCCCACACGACGACCGTCAACAACAAAATCCAGGGTCAGTGATTCAGGCGGAGCGACAGGTAACGGCACGATGTCCGTCGTGTTGCGAAGGGTCTGTACCGACTCATCAAGCGAAAGCTGCTTGCGAAAACTCATGCCGATGATGTGGGGGCCGGCGGTCAGGTTGACCACATGCGAGTAGCGAGCTTCCTCAAGACGGTCGACCTCGTTGTTGGTGTTGGCGTTCAGGTAACCGCTGATCTCGTACTCGCCGTCATGGGGCGCGTGGTAACTGAGAGCGCCGCCGCCCCGTGAGTCCAGTGGCAGGTGCTGACTCATTCTTTCGTTGTAAGCGGGCTTGCCCTGGTTGAGGATCGAGCCGTCTTTGGGTACCTGGTAGGTGACCAGTACCGGGTCAGTGGAGACAGTGCCGGTTGCGAGCCGACTGACTTTTCCAGCCACCGTCAGATAGCGATCCATGAGGGTGGAAGAGACGCTCAGTACATCGGCAATATTGTCAAAGCCATAGCCCGAATCATCCGCGGGAAGCTGATCCTCAATATCAATATCTACCTTCAGCAGATCTCTTACCGCGTTGCTGTATTCGACCCGGTTCAGTCTGCGCAGGGTTGCGCGACCGGGATTGGGGTGCTGGCTGTTGTATTGATCCAGTTGGGTCACCAGCCAGCCAGTGAACGCCGAGCGTTCTGCCCCGGTTGGCTGGTCACGGTGGGCAGGCGGCATTGCCCCCTCGGCGGTCATGCGGTAGATCTTCTCCCAGGCGTCCAGGCGCTGCCCCCGGGTAACGTCGTCCAGGTCCACCATCGACAGGGACCAGTCACCGGACAGGCGTTCGTCGTTGTGGCAGCGGGCACAGTAGGTATCCAGGAAATCGGCTGCCGCTTCAGGGGCAGTCGGCGCGGAAGCAATGGTCAGGGCAGACAAGCTGGCCAGCAGTAAAAAACCCAGGCAACGGGCGATAGAAAGCCCGGAGCGGCGGGTGCTGGAGAACAGGCAGTTGATAGATCGACTCTTGATGGGCAACAGGATTCGGTTAAACACAGCAGGATTAGTGCCAAACCGCCGGGGTATGCCGAATCGGAATCAAAGCCTGCTTTTCCAGCGTTTTGATCGGGAAACCGGACTTCAGGACGACTGCAGGCGATTACAGAGCGCCGGGTTAGCCACCCTGGAATGCGCGAAAATGGAACGCGCTCCCCAGTTTGGTGCAACTGCGGGTGTTGCGTTCAGCGGCTTCGATCGAATTCCGCAAAAGAGACCAGGCGCCTGTTCGCCTCATCCCACAGGGCAAGTTTGGCCAGCCTGAAACTTTCCCAGAAGGAGATGGACTTGCCGTTCTGGAGTCGTGGAACGGAAGCGTAGCATTCGGCCAGTTTGTAGTTGGGGATCTTCGGATTCAGGTGATGGATATGGTGGTAGCCGATATTGCCGGTCACCCAGTGAAGCCATCGAGGGAGGTTGTAGAACGAACTGCCCTGCAGGGTGGCTTCCTCATAGGTCCAGTTCTCCTGGCGCTCCCAGTAGGCCTCGTCAAACTGGTGTTGGACGTAGAACAGCCAGGTGGCTATAGCGGAAGACAGCAGCACGATCGGTGCGAAAACCAGCAACACGGATTCCAGGCCGAAAATCCAGATCAGGCAGCCGTAGTAGATGACCATACCGATATTCGTACCGATGATGCTTCGCCAGATTTTTGCGGGTGCTCGCTTTTGCTCGAATGGATATCGCTGCATGATGACAAAGTAGATGGGTGCGAAGATGAACATCAGAACGTAGGGATTGCGGCCAATCCGGTACCAGACCCGACCCCAGAAAGGCCTGGCCTCAAATTCCTCGGTCGTGAGGGTATCAACGTCGCCATAGCCCCGGCGATCCAGGTTGCCAACGGTCTGGTGGTGCAGCAGGTGCTGGCTGCCCCAGTAACCCAGGGGGGTATTGGTCAACACGCCGACGAAATTGCCCAGTGCCTTGTTCTGCCAGCCCGTTCTCGGCAGGTATGACTGGTGCGCACAGTCATGTCCAATCATGAAGAGGCGAACGTGAGCCACCACGGCGAACAATGAGACGGCGAGCACATATCCATAGGAAACCGGGAGCAGGGCGAACATCAGGCCGACGGAAACCACGTAAAGAAGAAGGGTGTTGCCGAACTGAAATATTGCCCTGGGGTAAGAAGGCGAGGCGAATTCTCTCGCTATCTCGTAAGCTGCTGTATTGCCTGTCAAAGAACCGCGTCCTGTCGTATTGATCGGTCCACTGACCGGATGCGCGGAGTATAGGCAACTGCCTCGAGAATAGGTAGGTTGAATATTGCGGCCGGGCTAAAAGTTGCCGCTGTCGATGGTGCCAGGCACCCCGCTAATCCTCAGCAGGCGGGCTGGTGGATTCGGGCTTCTCGTCATGGCTCTCGACATACTGCTTGCCGCGCATGAACACGTAGCCAATCACCGCCCGGGTTTTGGTACCGAACTCCGAGGCCAGACCCACGCAGTCGTGGAAGGTCCAGACCTCTTTTGCGTCGATGCGCTTGAACAGTTCCTCATTCATCGGGCAGTTGCAGGCTTGTTGAAAAGCATGGCTATGTTACCGGATCAGTTCCGTGAGTGTCCGGTTCCTTTTTCGAGTATCACAGGTCCCGGTCCCCTCACGGCCAGTTTGTCTTGATCGTTGTACAGCGGGCAGACTTTCATCGACAGGCAGCCACAGCCGATACAGCCGGTCAGATACTCGCGCAGCCGGTCAAGATAGGCGATACGCTCATCCAGTGATGCCTGCCAGTGGCGTGACATCCGCTCCCAGTCGCGCTGCGAGGGAGCGCGGTTCGACGGCAGGGTTTCGAACTGCTCGCCGATCTCTGCCAGGGAGATGCCCATCTTCTGCGCGGCCTTGATAATCGAGACCCGGCGCAGGACCTCCTTGTTGTACCTGCGCTGGTTGCCGGTATTTCTCCAGCTCTGGATCAACCCTTTCGATTCGTAGAAATGCAGTGCCGAGACCGCGACGCCGGCGCGCTTTGCCACAACGCCGACCGAAAGTCCTGCTTCGCTCATTGTTTGCTCCTGATAACCGAATGAAACTTTATGTGAAAAGACTCTTGACCTCAACTTAAGTTGAGGTATTAGGATGCGTTTCCATTGCTGACCCAGTCAGTGAATTGCCAGACAACGCTTTAACCAGAAAGGAGAGAAATCATGCATCTTGAACACATAAATCTTGTTGTGACCGACATTGACGCGTCTCTTGAGTTTTACCGGGCGGCCTTCCCGCACTGGCGAGTCCGGGGCAGCGGCCAGGGGCCCTGGTACGGGAAGCCGCGAACCTGGCTGCATTTCGGTGATGACTCGTCCTACATCACCTTCAATGACAATGGTGTGGGAGAAAACCGTGACCTCACCGGACACCAGGTGGGCCTGGCGCATTTCGGTTTCGTGACCGATAACCTGGAAGCCCTGGTGAAGCGGCTCGCCGAGGCCGGTTTCGACGTGGATAAGGACGGTGCAGGCGAACCGTTTCGCTCCAACGTTTACTACATTGATCCTGCCGGCTACGAGGTGGAATTCGTTGAATACCACAGCGACTTGCCGGAAGAACGCAATCTGTACGCGGCCTGAGGAGGCATCGAAATGACGAACATCGGTATTGTGTATCACTCTGCCAGCGGTACCACGGCGCTGCTGGCCCAGGCTGCCCGGGAGGGCGTACACCAGTCTCCAGGCGCACAGGCACAGGTATATCGGATCATCGGCGAGGATATTGTTGACGGGCGTTTTGTGAACAGCGGGCTGCTGGCAGAACTGGCCGAGCTGGATGGTTTAATTCTAGGTTCGCCGACCTACATGGGCGGCCCGTCAGCGCAGTTCAAGGCTTTTGCGGATGCTACCGGGGAACTCTGGGCGAACCGCGCCTGGGCCGACAAACTGGCGGCCGGATTTACAATTGGTTCCAACCTGAGCGGCGATCAACTGAACACGATTGCCTACTTCCAGACCTTTGCCAGCCAGCATGGAATGCTCTGGGTCAGCCTGGATGTGCCGGGTGGCTATGAGTCCGGGGTGCCGAATCGACTCGGTGCCCAGGGCGGGCTGATTGCCCAGACGCGTGAGACCCGGGTCAATGAGCAGGACCTGGCGACCGCACGCTACCTTGGACAGAGA
>JAQCAK010000134.1 GCA_027621895.1 Pseudomonadota bacterium
CGGCCCTTTTGCCACCCGACCTGGCCGTATCCACATCCACCACATCGGCGAGCATCGCAACGGGCAGGAACTGAAGCCCCCCGTAGCAGAAACCCTTGACGATAAAGAGCACAAAAAACGGCAGGTAATCACCGTGGTCCAGGAACAGGTTGCAGGCACTGACAATGGAAACCAGCACCAGCGTGCCCATAAAGGCCAGGTGCTTGCCAATCTTTCGTCCCAGCCAGAGCCAGAAAGGAATCGCGCCGAGACCGGCAACAAAGTAGAAGAAATAGGCGGCACCAATCGTCGGTACGCCGACGATATCGCGGATAAAGAACAGGGACACCGCGTTGCGGAAGGACTCACCAAAGATGACCAGCAGTGCAATCAGCAGGACCCTGCGCATTGGACCATTCTTCCAGAGATAGCGAATGCCATCCCTGATGGGAACACGATGGCTTTCGACCACCGGGGGTTCCCGCACGAATGCCAGCACAATCACCACACACACCGGCAGCACCAGCAGGATCGTATAGGCTAGCCACATGAGCACCGGCCCCGTCAGCGTTGCCCGATCGACAACCTGTTTGTTGGCCAGGTCACCGGTGAAAGCGCCCACGGCATCCTGCCAGATGATGCCGAACACTGCGCCAACCGAGCCGCCACCATCAGCCAGAATTTCAACCACCATGGGAACGGCGGCTGCCATCAGCAGGCCCATCAGCACAAAAAATTCCCTGGCGGCGGTCACCCTGGAACGCTGGTGATAGTCTGTCGACAGCTCTGCACCCCAGGCCCGGTGCGGTAATGCGATGATCGTACTGCCAAGGAAAAACAGGGTGAGGAACACCAGCAGGTAAGTGATTCCAACGTCACCTGCCGGCGGGATGAACAGCTTGTAGACCCCGAACATCATGATGGGCATACCCACTACAAGCCAGGGTCTCCGGCGACCGAACCGGGTACGCCAGCGATCAGAAATTTCACCCATCAATGGATCGGTCAGGACATCGGTGAGCCTTGCCAGCATCAGGATAGTACCCACCATCGCCAGACTCAGGCCGAGGCCGCTTGAGTAGTGAGCAGGCACCCAGATCGCCAGCGGATAACTGATCACAGCCAGGGGCAGTCCAATGCTCCCGTGCGCGTAAATCGTCAACCTGTCCAATGGCCCCGCTTCAGCCATGACTCCCCCCCTTCCTGAGTCCCGTGTTCTGGTAATCATCGCCTATTCCTGTGCCCCGGGGAAATCGCTGTCCATGAAACGCCTTGGCAGATCACCCCGGATCTGATTCACTTGGAAACCACCTATCCATCATCTGAAGTGGACGCCGGGCAGGGTCGTTCCTACCGGGATGATTTCCCACCCGGAGCCCACCTGGAGACAATCCATGGCAGATCTTCTAGCAATGTCATCGGCCGTTATCGACGGCACCCGCAGCGCAGACGACGTGGGCCCCATGAACCGCATCAACTTCCAGCTCTCGGTACTGGCTGACAATATCGCGATGGTTGAAGCCTTCTCCCATTGCATCCTGTTCGACACAGATGCGGGGCTGGTCGCTTTCGATACTTCCGGGCCCCGGGGTGGCGAGCGGGTTGTGTCAGCCATTCGGTCATGGCGGAAAAGTCCATTTCACAGCCTGGTTTACACCCACGGCCATGTCGACCACGTGGGCGGGTGCGGCGCCTTCCTCGAAGATGCCAGGCACAACCGACATGAAAAGCCCCGGATCATTGGTCACGAAAACGTGCCCCATCGATTCGACCGGTACAATTTTACCGATGGCTACAACCGGGTTATCAACGCCCGGCAGTTTGGCCAGTTCTCTCGACGGGGTTACGACATGGTCGACGAGGACACCTTCCTGCCTGAAACCTCGCCCAAACCGGACCAGACCTATTCAGACACCCTTGCACTGAATGTGGGCGGCCTGGATATCGAACTCAAACATGCCAGGGGCGAAACTGACGATCACACCTGGGGCTGGATTCCCCGCCACAAGGCGATCTGCGCCGGCGACTTCTTCATCTGGTGTTTTCCCAATGCCGGTAACCCGCAGAAGGTGCAGCGTTTCCCGGTTGAATGGGCTGCCGCGATGCGCGATATGGCCAGCCAGGGCGCTGAGCTTTTTATCCCGGCCCACGGCCTGCCGATAGAAGGCAATGCGAGGATTCGCGGCGTCCTGACCGATGTGGCGGACTCGCTGGAATTTCTCGTGCGGGAGACTATCGGTCGAATGAACGAGGGTGCCCGCCTGGACGAGATCATCCATGAGGTGAAGATTGACCCGGCAATCCTGGAAAAACCCTATTTAAAACCCATCTACGACGAGCCCGAGTTCGTCGTTCGGAATATCTGGCGCATGTACGGCGGCTGGTATGATGGCAATCCGTCGCGCCTGAAACCGGCGCCGGATGCCGCTGTCGCGGCGGAGCTGGCATCCCTGGCGGGCGGTGCCGACAAGCTGGCAGCCCGGGGGCACGCGTTAATGGCATCCGATCCACGACTGGCCTGCCATCTAGTAGAATTCGCTGTTCAGGCAGAACCGGATAATCGTGAACTGCACGAGATCCGGGCTGCGGTATACCAGTATCGACGTGACCAGGAAGCCTCCCTGATGTCGAAAGGCATTTTTGGAGCGGCCGCCAATGAGTCCCGTGAACAGCCAGACCCTTAAACGGAAAGAGAAGAGGAACGAGCCAATGACCCAATACTCCATTCTGGACCTCGTCCCTGTCACCGAGGGCAGCACGCCCGGCGATGCCCTGCAGAAATCCCTGGACCTGATCCAGCACGCGGAATCCTGGGGCTACACCCGGTACTGGGTCGCCGAACATCACAACATGCGAGGCATTGCATCTGCAGCGACAGCAGTCGTGATTGGCCACCTGGCCGGCGGGACTTCCCGTATCCGCGTCGGTGCTGGCGGAATCATGCTGCCCAATCATGCACCCCTGGTAGTGGCCGAGCAGTTCGGCACCCTGGCCAGCCTGTATCCGGACCGAATTGACCTGGGACTCGGCCGCGCGCCCGGTACCGATGGGCTCACCTACCAGGCACTGCGCCGTAACCAGACCGGTGATGTCACTGAATTTCCACGGGATGTGGCCGAGCTCCAGCATTACCTGAAACCAGCCCAGGAAGGTCAGCGCGTTGTCGCCACGCCGGGCGCTGGTACCGAGGTGCCGATCTATATCCTGGGTTCCAGCCTGTTCGGCGCACAACTGGCGGCACTGCTCGGGCTGCCTTTCGCTTTCGCATCACATTTCGCGCCAGCCATGATGGACCAGGCCATCGAGATCTATCGCGAAAATTTCAAGCCTTCAGAGCAGCTCCAGGCTCCCTATGTCATGCTGGGATATAACGTCTGTGCTGCGGACGATGAAGACAAGGCACAACTGCTTCGCACCTCGTCACTGCAGTCTTTCGTTAACCTGCGCCGGGGAAGACCGGGACAGCTGCCACCACCCATAGCTGGATTCGAGGAAACCCTGAGTCCGGGAGAGCAGCATATGCTGCAGGAGCTGTCACGCTGCGCCGCCGTCGGCAACCCGGAGGCTGTCGAAAAGCAGATTCGTCACTTCCTGGCTGAAACGGGCGCTGACGAACTGATTATTGTGACTTCCGTTTTCGACCATGCCGATCGGCTCAGATCCTACGAAATTACCGCCGATATCTTTGCCAGGATCAACGAGCCTTCACGCAAGATCGGCTGACAGCAGACGCAGACTGACCGGGAAGATGCTGCCATTCGTCGGTTCTGCGCCCGGTTCATGGTGAAATTTTTTCAAGAAGATCTATCGTGTCTTGAGAATTTTTTGCCAACTTCCCCGGCCGAACTCCCTTTCCGCAGGACACCGATATTTCTATTTAAGAATCAAGGCTTTACGGAAAGGAGACTGACTGGTCCAGTACTAGGGCCGGCCCAGGTCGATGGCGCGGTCAAGTGTCGCCACAACCCGCTCCTGGTCATCGGAGGTTATGCCCACCCAGAGGGGCAGGCGTAACAGCCGGGAAGCCATCGATTCCGTCACAACCAGATCTCCATGGGTCCTCGCGTATTTCTTGCCGGCAGGCGAGTCATGCAGCGGCACATAGTGGAACAGACAATGGATCTGCTGTTCCTTCAGGTAGGACAGCACGACACCGCGATCCACTTCCGCCGGCAGAATGCCGTAGTAAAGGTGCGCATTGTGATCACATTCGACGGGGATGACTGGTCGACGCAGACGGCCCTGCTGCTCCATCTGCTCCAGCAGGCGATCGTAGATACGCCAGCTGAGCAACCGCTTCTCATTGATATCGTCTGCATCTTCGAACTGCGCCCAGAGAAACGCGGCGATGATCTCGCCCGGCAGGAACGAGGAGCCCGGCGCCTGCCAGGTGTACTTGTCGATTTCACCCCGGTAAAAAGCCGATCTGTCAGTACCCTTTTCGCGGATGATCTCCGCCATCTGCACGTCATAGGGACTGTTGACCATCAGGGCCCCGCCCTCGCCGGAAATGATGTTCTTGGTCTCATGAAAGCTGTAGGCGCCATAATCGCCGATGGCACCCAGAGCCCGACCCTTGTACAGCGACATGAGTCCCTGCGCGGCATCTTCAACCAGGGCCAGTTCATAGCGCTGGCAGATGGACTGAATTTCATCCATCTCACAGGCAACGCCGGCATAGTGAACCACGCAAACCGCCCGGGTCCGTGAGGTAATCGCTGCCTCGATCAACTGCTCGTCAATGTTCAGTGTGTCCTCACGGATATCCACAAATACAGGAATACCGCCACGCAGCACAAAGGCGTTGGCCGTCGACACAAAGGTGAAGGACGGCATGATGATCTCGTCACCCGGCTGTATATCGAGCAGCAGTGCAGCCATTTCCAGCGCCGCCGTACAGGAATGCGTAAGCAGCGCCCTGGGACTATCCGTGAGCCGTTCCAGCCATTCATGACACCTGGCAGTAAAGGGGCCGTCTCCCGCCAGCGCCCCCCGCTCATGGGCCTGGGTGATAAATTCCAGCTCCCTGCCCGTCATGTAGGGCCGGTTAAACGGCACCGGTCGGTCGCTCATGTGTCTTTATCTCCCTGAAACACAAACAGCTTTGAAATCGCAAAAAACATCATGGCCAGAACACCCATTGCCATTAACTGGACTAACTGGTGTGGAAAAGCCAGCAGATCCACCCCCACGTAAATAATGACCAGATTAAGTGCATATCCCATCACATGCATGCCAAGGTAACGGGCCATCGAAGTTCCTACCGCGCCCTTGTGATTAAAGGTCCAGTGGCGATTGGCAAAGTAACTGAACAGGGTACCCAGGGGATAGAGAATCGCCACGGCGATCTTGGGATCCGTACCCAGCCAGGTCACCAGAAGGTAGACCAGGTAGCCTAGTAGGTTATGGGCCACGCCCACGACGCCGAAACGAACGAGTTCACCGAGCGCGCGGGGTACCGCCTGTCTGCCTGTCGTGTCTGTTGACGTCATGGAGCTGCTTCGAAAGCCTGTTGCCTTGGGTATAATGCCGCGCATTGACGCGAATTGGGAAAATTGCGGCAAAACATCATGTTACATCATGCCACCGGGCATGTTTGATGGTGAACTGTAAATGAAAAGATTGTCCGGCCAGGAGGTCGATCAGGAGATCACAATGCTGAAAGGCGCAGCCAGGGAGTACGTTCCCGGAAACCAGACCGGGACGCAGAAGCTGCCCTACAATGAAATCAGGCTGACCAACAAGCTGCACCAGAAGTCTATCGTGCAGCATGTCAACTCCATCGACTGGAGCCGTGGATCTGATGCACCGATTGTCGTGGAGTTCGATCCGACGACTGCCTGCAACCTGCACTGTCCGGACTGTATCAGCGGCGACCTGCTGAACCAGGGGGCATTCGAGCGTGAACGGGTCCGGGAACTGACCCGGGAAATGGTCGACGCCGGCGTCAAGGCCGTGATCCTGATTGGTGGTGGCGAACCGCTGTCCCATCCCGATGCGGGCTGGATCATCGAATACCTCGGTCAGCACGGAGTCAAAATC
>JAQCAK010000135.1 GCA_027621895.1 Pseudomonadota bacterium
AAAGGCGCGAATCTTAAAGGATTCTGTTCTGATCTCAAGCTTCCGGGAAACGCTCGGCCATGATCCTCTCAACGGTTTCCACGATCACCTGTGTCTGCGACTCGACCTCGATATTGACCAGGTCACCAGCCTTGAGCAGCCGGAAATTGGTGCGTTCCAGTGTCTCGGGGATCAGGTTGATGGCGAAAGTCGAGGCATCCCGGTCCAGCGCGGCAACCGTCAGACTGGCACCATTGACTGCCAGGAACCCCTTTTCAAAGACAAACTTCAGCCAGGCGGGGTCTGCGCTGAAAGTCAGGCGGCGGTTATTGGGTGTGATATCGACCTCAATGACCTCGGCTGTGCCAACCACGTGGCCGGACAGGATGTGCCCCCCGACTTCCACGCCTGCTTTTGCAGAACGCTCTATATTGACCAGCGTGCCAGCTTCGATGAAGCGGATATTGGACAGCGCGAGGGTCTCTCGAATGGCATCAAACGCGACCCGGCAGCCCTCAATCGCGGTCACCGTAAAGCACACACCATTAACTGCCACGCTGGCGCCGGTTTCCAGTCCTTCCATCAAGGCCGGTGGCAACTCGATCTGAAAGGTATACAGCCCTTCCTGACGGTCAACCGCGGTGATGGGCAGGCAGTCCTGCACGATACCTGTGTACACGCTTAGTTCTCCGTTCCTGCGATAAATCGCGCTAATATTCCCACGCGGCGGGCCAGTACAGCCAATGCTACCGGCTTCAGATCATCTGGCCAGGTGGCCATGGGAATGACAGCCAGCAAGATAGTCCCCGACCCCATGACTGTCAACGGGAAGGCATATCAACCAGAGTCTGAAGAAAGATTTATATCTATATGATTAATATGATAGTTTTGTTCGGATTCAGGATATAGCGAGACATCAGCTTGATTGATTTACGCAGTGATACGGTGACCCGGCCCTCGCCGGAGATGCTGGCCGCGATGATGCAGGCTGAAACCGGTGATGATGTCTATGGAGAGGACCCGACCGTCAATCGACTGGAGTCAAAGGCTGCTGCCATGACCGGCAAGCAGGCAGGCCTGTTTGTAACCAGCGGTACCCAGGGAAACCTGCTGGCCCTGTTCAGCCATTGTGAACGAGGCGATGAATATATAGCCGGCCAGGACGCCCATACCTATCGCTTTGAAGCCGGTGGCGGCGCCGTGCTCGGCAGTATCCAGCCCCAGCCCCTGCCCTTTAACGCCCGCGGCGAAATCCCTCTCGATGACATCCGGCGGGCCGTCAAGCCGAATGATTTTCACTTTGCACGCACCCGTCTCGTCTGCCTTGAGAACACCATGGGCGGTCGGGTACTCCCCATGAGCTACCTTGCCGACTTCCGGGTACTGATGGACGAACTCGGACTGAAGACGCACCTGGACGGCGCCAGGGTATTTAATGCCGCTATTGCCCTCGGTGTACCGGTCAGCGACATCTGCCAGCCGTTTGATACAGTTTCCTTCTGCCTGTCAAAGGGTCTGGCAGCGCCCGCCGGTTCTGTGCTGGTAGGCGATGAGGAGACCATCGCCAGGGCCAGGCGTTACCGGAAAATGCTCGGGGGTGGTATGCGCCAGGCAGGCATTCTGGCGGCAGCCGGGATTCACGCGCTGGATCATCATATCGAAAGACTCGCCGAGGACCATGAACACGCCCGCCTGCTGGCCGATGCCATCGGGCAGATGTCTGGACTGGCGCTGCAGGAACCGGCGCAGACCAATATGGTGAAACTCGACATCGCACCCGGACGATTCCAGGCGCTGAAGCGTTTCATGGCAGATCATGGGGTCACCGTGTCGACGCCCCGGCTGGTTCTGCACCGCGATATCGCCCGGTCTGACGTGGAACGGCTCATCATCCTGTTTCGCCAGTTTGATGCACAACAACAATGAGCAACGAGACATCCCCAACCGACATGTCTGACAGCGAAGCCGTTCGCGGGAACGGAGTGCGCGATACGGTCCTGGTGACAGGCAGCACCGCGATCGATCAGACCGGGTACTATGATGGCTCCTTCGAAACCTACCAGTCCCAGTACCGTATCAACGCACTGAACATGTCTTTCCAGCTGGGGCGCCTGCAGACCAGCTTTGGTGGTTGCGCCCCGAACATCGCCTATGGACTGACCCGCCTGGGCGTGCCCGTGATACCGCTGTCATCCGCCGGGCGCAATTTTAGGGATCGATACCAGGCCCATCTTGAATCCGCCGGCATTTCAACCGACTACATCGCCATCGACGAATCTGTTGAAAACTGTGCCAGTTGCATGATGGTCAATGACAACCATGGCAACCAGATCATCGCTTTCTATCCAGGTCCCGGCGCTGAACTCCGGTCCCTGCCCAGCCAGATTCCCGCCATCAATCGCGTTGGACTCGCGATCCTGGGCCCTGAGGAGCCGGATCTCACGCTTCGCCAGGCCAGGGACCTGGCACCACTGGATATCCCAATCATGTTTGATCCGGGTCAGGTAGTGACAGCGTTCGAGGCAGCGCACATTACTGAAATGCTGGAGATCGCCGATGTGCTGATCGTCAATGACTACGAGCGCAGCGTGATGTGTGCCAATACCGGCCTGCAACCGGCAGATATCGAATCACTGGTCACAGAGGTCGTGGTGACCCACGGGGGAAAAGGCGTGGAAGTCATAAGCCGTGGGCAGAGAACCCGGGTCGCCGCGGTGCCTGATGTGAAAATCGTCGATGTCACCGGCAGTGGCGACGCGTTTCGAGCCGGTTATGCCTACGGTGTACTCAAGGGGCTGGGCGCACGGCAACGCGCCGAGATCGGCTGCATTCTCGCCGCGCTCAATCTGGGGGGACCTCATACCCAGACTTATGACGCCAACCTGGATCAGGTACTCAACATTCAGCGGCAGGTCTACGGCGATTAATCATCACGTTCCGGTATAAGCATTGCCTTCAGCCAGCCGGCCAGCGAATTGGGACCCAGCGCCACCAGCGCCTGGTCTCGCTCCAGGTCTGCGAAACGCACCTCTCCCCTGAACAGGGCCTCCCGGGTTGTCAGATGGCCAGTGTCAACCTGCCCCACCTCTCTCGCCGGATTACCCGCAACAATGGTATTGGGCGGCACGTTTTTGGTCACCACCGACCAGGCCCCGACCACGCTGTTTTCGCCGATGGTGACACCCCGTGTCACCAGCGCGGAATCACCGATCCAGACATTGTTTTCGAGGGTAATGGGCGCCGTTTTGCCGGGCGCGAAAATCCGGTGCTGAATATCATGCCAGTCGGCATCGCTGAGATAACAGTTCATGGCGAGCATGCAACCGCTGCCGATACTGATCCCGCTGGCCGAGGTGATTCGAACACCCGGGTTGATGATCGAGTAGTCCCCGACACGGATATGCCCGGGTGCTTCGAACACGGCCAGGCGCACGGACTTGTCCGGCAGGGCCATGATATGGACGTGATCCCCGATCTCGATGCCGCTGCCGGATATCTGCAGGTGTCGCGGATTCATTACCCGGAAATCCTCGCCCACCCTGTCGAGCTGGGGCGCGAGGAAATGCCGCACGAGAAAGCGGTTGTAACGGTCCAGCCAGGATTTCAGCCAGAGTGGACGATGATCACGGCGCATGCGGGCAGACTGCAGTAAATCCCCGAGCATAGCATGTGCAGGTGCCCGCCAGACCGGCCGGGTTCGGGATTGAAGGCATTGATCTCCTGTGTAAGGATGCGAGCGAGTTCCAAGGGGATGCCGGTATGCAGCCAGGCAAACTGATCTTTTTGAATGGCACGTCCAGCGCAGGTAAAACCACGCTTGCGCATGCGCTGCAGGAATCCCTTGCGGATGTCTGGCAGCACATTGCCCTGGACCAGTTTCGCGACGGCTTACCGGATCGGTACCGCGGCCTGAATTCACCCGAGGGTACCACCGGTCAGCGAGGCCTGAACGTTGTGCCTGTCAGACATTGCAATGGTGTTCTGACGGAGGTTCATTTCGGTGAGGACGGTCGTCGCATGCTTCGTGGCATGCGCCGTGGCATCGCTGCCATGGCCCATGAGGGTGTCAACGTGATAATCGACGACATCATCCTGGAAGATGACTTCCTGCAGGATTACCTGGCAGTGATGCAGGGACTGGATCTTTATTTCGTGGGCGTACGATGCCCGCTTGAAGTCATCGAGGCCCGTGAGGCCCGACGGCCGGGGCGTTTTCCCGGCACCGCACAGAGCCACTTCCTGAAATGTCACCAGCATGGCTGCTACGATATCGAGGTCGATACCGCCGCGGCCTCTCCCGCTACCTGTGCTGATGCGGTCAGTGCCCGGCTGATGGCGGGGCCACCAACGGCTTTCGATATACTCCGGCAGAGCGTTCAGTCAGGAGCAGGCTAGCTGACGCTGGCGATGCCCCGGTAGTTATATGTAGCCACTTTGGGCCCTTCCAGGTAACCCCGTTCAACCTGCTGGTAACCAAAGCCGGCCTCCGTATACAGCCCGTCGATATCACGATTCAGGTGGCAGCCGCCGCCAATCACATTCCAGACGGGATTGATGCGAGCCTGCCAGCGCGCGATATGCGGATCAGGGGCTCGGCCATGCTCTGCAAAAATAACCTTGCCGCCAGGCTTCAGAACACGGCGAATTTCAGCCAGCGCCCGATGGGGCTCAGGAATCGTGCAGAGGGTCCAGGTCATCACCACGGAGTCGAAGCTGTTGTCGTCTGCCGGGATCTCTTCCCCGCCGATGGTGAGGAAGTCAACGACCCGACCAAACCGTGATGCAACCTCACGGGCATACTGCTGCAGTTCAACCGAAGGGTCGAGGCCGGTGACCTGTACAGTATTCTGGTAGTAGGGAATGTTGAGACCCGAACCAATACCGATTTCCAGCACCCGGCCCTCAGCGAGAGGCACCAGTTCCTTGCGGACCTGGTTCAGCGCCGGCGCTTTCATGGCCAGGTTCAGTAGTTTTGGCAGGAAATACTTCTCGTAAATACCCATTGTTGCGTCCTTGTCAGTCAGATGTCCCGTTGTTATCAAACGGGCCGGGAGTGGCAGTCTGTGGAGCCGAAGATTAGCGCATTGGCGGTGCAGTCCGCGAGCGGTAAACAGTCACTTTTGTGAAACCTGCTTTTGTGAAATAGGGCGTTTGTGGCCACCGGGCTCAGGGGTTAATCTCTCAACGGAGCAGCTTCCAGTGATACCAGACGGAGTACAGCATGTCACAGCACGGCGACCCCATACCGGGGCACATTCAGCAATTGCGTGAAATGATCCGGCAGAGCCGGCGAATCGTCGTCTTTACCGGGGCAGGCATTTCCACGGAATCCGGTATTCCGGATTTTCGCGGTCCCCAGGGCGTCTGGAACACCCAGACGCCTATCGACTTCAATGAATTCGTCGCCTCTGAGGATGTCCGTCGTGAATCCTGGCGCCGCAAGTTTTCCGGAGAGCTGAAACTGGAAGGTGCTGAACCCAATGCCGGCCACCAGGCGATCACCTCGCTGGTTCGTGCAGGCAAGGTCACACACGTGATAACCCAGAATGTTGACGGCCTTCACCAGAAGTCCGGGACGCCGGATGACCAGGTGATCGAACTCCACGGCAATGCCAGCTACGCCAGCTGTCTTTCCTGCGGTCGTCGCTACGAACTCGAGACGATCCGCCAGGCATTTGAATCAGATGGGCGTATCCCCTACTGCGATGACTGCAGCGGCATTGTAAAAACAGCCACTATTTCATTTGGCCAGGCCATGCCGGTTACGGAGATGCAGCGTGCAGAGGAAACCACCCTGCAGTGTGACCTGTTCATGGCGATAGGATCATCCCTGGTTGTCTATCCCGCCGCTGGATTCCCCCTACTGGCCAGGCAGAACGGTGCCAGGCTCATCATCATCAACGAACAGGAAACCGACCTGGACCCGTTCTGCGACCTGGTTCTGCACGAAAAAATCGGGCCCACGCTGTCGCAGGCGGTGGACTGACAGGCCGTGCCCGTGACTCCACGGGCGCAATTCGGTAACCTTTCGTCCACCGGTC